>NZ_JBQZXE010000011.1:0-58012 GCF_053555855.1 Shigella sp. SIG3 | reverse complement strand
CTGTTTTGCTTACTGCGGATTAAAGATGTTTAAGGCGCGGTCAGCATTTCCAGATCGATAAGCCAGGTCATGGCCTGCTGACGCGAGTTACCGCACATTTCAGCGCTGGCTTGTAAGCCTGCACAGACTTTCGGTCGCAGTGGCGAGGTGAAAATTTTACAGCGTTGCTGTTCATCAAGCTGAATGCAGGGCGTATTGGCGGGCTTGCCATCTGGCATACCGGGAATAGGGCTGGAAATTGAAGGGGCAGTGCAACACGCCCCGCAACCCGGACGGCATTCCATACGTTGTTCTCTTAAGGTTAACCACCGGATTGATGAGCGCGCACAGTACCACCTTTTTTGCACCAGCAAAAGTGCGAATACCACTTGCCCGAAAGGCCCATCGCGAGTACTTTGTCGCGATATTTTTGACATTTTCGACTACAGGAATTTTTCGATGCCAAGAGCGAACGAAATTAAAAAAGGTATGGTACTGAATTACAACGGCAAACTGCTGCTGGCTAAGGATATTGATATTCAGTCGCCCACTGCCCGCGGTGCCGCTACGCTGTACAAAATGCGTTTTTCTGATGTCCGTACCGGGCTGAAAGTAGAAGAGCGTTTCAAAGGTGATGATATCGTTGACACCGTGACGCTGACCCGCCGTTACGTTGACTTCTCCTATGTCGATGGCAACGAATATGTCTTTATGGATAAAGAAGACTATACCCCGTATACCTTCACCAAAGATCAGATTGAAGAAGAGTTGCTGTTTATGCCAGAGGGCGGCATGCCGGACATGCAGGTGCTGACCTGGGACGGTCAACTGCTGGCGCTTGAGCTGCCGCAGACCGTTGATCTGGAAATCGTTGAAACCGCACCAGGCATCAAAGGGGCATCTGCCAGCGCCCGTAACAAACCGGCGACATTGAGCACTGGTCTGGTGATTCAGGTACCAGAATACTTAAGCCCGGGCGAAAAAATTCGTATCCATATCGAAGAACGCCGTTATATGGGGCGTGCTGACTAACTTCAGCCGCATGCAGAAAAGGGATAGCTCAGGCTGTCCCTTTTTTAATTTATTATACCAATCTTCTATTTTGCGCTTCCTGAACACCTTACGCCCTCAATTTTCACTCGTTGATTGATCGCCCTCACACTTCATCGCATTAACAATCCAGACCAATTTCAATTGCTGTCATATAACTTTACACTGTCATTGTTAATTTATCGTTACTAAGACGTGACTCCTATGAAGACAATTGCCTCCGTTACGCTCCCGCATCATGTACACGCTCCACGCTACGATCGCCAGCAGTTGCAATCACGTATCGTTCATTTTGGCTTTGGCGCCTTTCACCGCGCTCATCAGGCGTTACTGACCGATCGTGTGCTGAATGCCCAGGGCGGCGACTGGGGGATCTGTGAAATCAGCTTGTTCAGCGGTGATCAACTGATGAGCCAGCTCCGCGCACAGAACCATTTATATACCGTGCTGGAGAAAGGTGCGGACGGCAATCAGGTGATAATTGTCGGTGCCGTTCACGAATGCCTTAATGCAAAACTGGATTCCTTAGCGGCAATTATTGAGAAATTTTGCGAGCCACAGGTGGCAATTGTTTCCCTGACGATTACCGAAAAAGGCTATTGTATTGACCCGGCCACCGGTGCACTCGACACCAGTAATCCGCGGATTATTCACGATCTACAAACCCCTGAAGAACCTCACTCCGCACCGGGTATTCTCGTCGAAGCACTGAAACGCCGCCGTGAGCGCGGCCTTACACCGTTTACCGTGCTCTCCTGCGACAATATTCCCGACAATGGCCATGTGGTGAAAAACGCGGTGCTGAGAATGGCAGAAAAACGTTCGCCAGAACTCGCCGGGTGGATAAAAGAACACGTCAGTTTTCCGGGAACCATGGTCGACCGCATTGTTCCGGCTGCAACCGACGAATCACTGGCAGAAATCAGCCAGCATCTGGGGGTAAATGATCCCTGCGCGATTAGCTGCGAACCGTTTATCCAGTGGGTGGTTGAAGATAACTTCATCGCTGGGCGTCCTGCCTGGGAAGTCGCAGGTGTACAAATGGTGAATGATGTCCTGCCATGGGAAGAGATGAAACTGCGTATGCTTAATGGCAGCCACTCTTTTCTCGCTTATCTGGGTTACCTCTCAGGATTCGCCTATATCAGTGATTGCATGCAGGATCGCGTATTTCGCTATGCTGCCAGAACATTAATGCTGGATGAGCAAGCGCCGACACTGCAAATTAAAGATGTCGATTTAACACAATATGCGGATAAGTTAATTGCACGTTTTGCTAATCCGTCGCTGAAACATAAGACCTGGCAAATCGCGATGGATGGCAGCCAGAAATTACCGCAACGTATGCTGGCAGGTATTCGCATACATCTGGGGCGTGAAACGGACTGGTCGTTGCTGGCATTAGGCGTTGCTGGCTGGATGCGTTACGTCAGCGGCGTTGATGATGCCGGAAATGCCATTGATGTTCGCGATCCGCTTAGCGATAAAATTCGCGAACTTGTTGCGGGCAGCAGCAGTGAACAACGCGTAACCGCCCTGCTTTCCCTGCGTGAAGTTTTCGGTGATGATCTGCCAGATAACCCGCATTTTGTGCAGGCCATCGAACAAGCCTGGCAACAAATCGTACAATTCGGCGCACATCAGGCGCTATTAAACCCCCTCAAAATTTAACGATTTCTGCGGTTAAAGCGGATGAAGCTCACCTTCGTCCGCTCTCCCCTTCTCTTTTCTGCCTTTTTTAGCCAGGATTAACGCTCAGTTAACTTACCAGAGTATTGCGGAGCCGTTGTGACCAGGACCAACCTCATCACCGGTTTTCTCGGCAGCGGGAAAACCACGTCGATTCTTCATCTGTTAGCCCATAAAGATCCCAACGAAAAATGGGCGGTACTGGTTAATGAATTTGGGGAAGTCGGAATTGATGGTGCTTTGCTCGCCGATAGCGGCGCATTGCTGAAAGAGATCCCCGGCGGCTGCATGTGCTGCGTTAATGGTTTACCCATGCAGGTAGGGTTGAATACCTTACTGCGTCAGGGAAAACCAGACCGCTTGTTGATAGAGCCGACCGGGCTGGGCCATCCGAAACAGCTCCTCGATCTGTTAACCGCACCAGTCTATGAACCGTGGATAGATCTGCGCGCCACCTTGTGCATTCTCGATCCACGCCTGCTGCTGGACGAAAAAAGCGCCAGCAATGAAAACTTCCGTGACCAGCTGGCTGCCGCAGACATCATTGTCGCCAATAAATCCGACCGTGCGACGCCCGAAAGTGAGCAAGCGCTACAGCGTTGGTGGCAGCAAAATGGTGGCGATCGACAATTAATTCACAGTGAGCATGGGAAAGTTGACGGTCATCTTCTGGATTTGCCGCGTCGCAATTTAGCCGAGTTGCCCGCCAGCGCCGCGCATTCTCATCAGCATGTCGTGAAAAAAGGGTTAGCAGCGTTAAGCCTGCCAGAGCATCAACGCTGGCGTCGCAGTCTGAACAGCGGGCAAGGATATCAGGCCTGCGGCTGGATATTCGACGCTGATACGGTATTCGACACCATTGGCATTCTGGAATGGGCGCGACTTGCACCGGTGGAACGCGTCAAAGGCGTGCTGCGTATTCCCGAAGGGCTGGTACGAATCAACCGTCAGGGCGATGACCTGCACATTGAAACGCAAAACGTTGCGCCACCGGACAGCCGTATTGAGCTGATTTCCAGCAGCGAAGCTGACTGGAATGCCTTGCAGAGCGCGCTGTTGAAGCTTCGTTTAGCGACTACCGCGTAAGGTTGCCTGCGTTTTTCAGTAAGATAATTAGAGAAAATATGATTAAAAATTTGCCGCAAATAGTGTTGTTGAATATTGTCGGCCCCGCGCTGTTTCTTTCCTGGTATATTCCCGTTAATCATGGATTCTGGTTGCCGATTGATGCGGATATTTTTTATTTCTTTAATCAGAAACTGGTCGAAAGTAAGGCCTTTTTATGGCTGGTTGCATTGACTAACAATCGCGCCTTCGACGGTTGTTCACTGCTGGCGATGGGTATGTTGATGCTGAGTTTCTGGCTGAAAGAAAACGCCCCTGGCAGACGACGTATCGTGATTATGGGTCTGGTCATGCTATTAACTGCAGTGGTATTAAACCAGCTGGGTCAGGCATTAATTCCTGTAAAACGGGCCAGCCCAACATTGACTTTTACCGATATTAACCGCGTCAGCGAACTGCTCTCTGTTCCCACGAAAGATGCCTCACGAGATAGCTTTCCCGGCGATCACGGCATGATGCTGCTTATTTTTTCGGCATTCATGTGGCGTTATTTCGGCAAAGTTGCAGGCCTTATCGCCCTTATTATTTTTGTGGTTTTTGCATTTCCCAGAGTAATGATTGGCGCACACTGGTTTACTGACATCATTGTCGGTTCGATGACCGTGATATTGATCGGTTTGCCCTGGGTGTTGCTGACGCCATTAAGTGATCGATTAATCACCTTTTTTGACAAATCACTACCAGGAAAAAACAAACATTTCCAAAACAAATAACTCACAGTAATTAACATCATCAGGGTTATTTTTATAGTGAGGATAATCCTGATGATGCGCACCGTGCTTTCATCTATCGAACGCAAAAATCATTCTCTAAGTAAATGAATGGATTGCATGCGTTTCACTCAATTGTACTTTAATTGACCAACCCCGCTTATTAACTTTCTGTATCACTTTTTCTTATAAAAAATCATGTAAAACCGCTCGCCAAGACCGCACCAATCGGGTAATCTCGAACTCGTTTTGCCTCGGCGGTAGATTATCCTCACAGCATATAATTTTGTGCGTTAGTCCACAGATTTGGCCTTAAGGAATTGTTTCAACATGCCCAGGTAATTAGTCTCGTGTCGCCTGGCATTTTTTTATAACGATATTTGTCGTTAAGGACTTCAAGGGAAAACAAACAACATGGTCAAATCTCAACCGATTTTGAGATATATCTTGCGCGGGATTCCCGCGATTGCAGTAGCGGTTCTGCTTTCTGCATGTAGTGCAAATAACACCGCAAAGAATATGCATCCTGAGACACGTGCAATGGGTAGTGAAACATCATCACTGCAAGCTTCTCAGGATGAATTTGAAAACCTGGTTCGTAATGTCGACGTAAAATCGCGAATTATGGATCAGTATGCTGACTGGAAAGGCGTACGTTATCGTCTGGGCGGCAGCACTAAAAAAGGTATCGATTGTTCTGGTTTCGTACAGCGTACATTCCGTGAGCAATTTGGCTTAGAACTTCCGCGTTCGACTTACGAACAGCAGGAAATGGGTAAATCTGTTTCCCGCAGTAATTTGCGTACGGGTGATTTAGTTCTGTTCCGTGCCGGTTCAACGGGACGCCATGTCGGTATTTATATCGGCAACAATCAGTTTGTCCATGCTTCCACCAGCAGTGGTGTTATTATTTCCAGCATGAATGAACCGTACTGGAAGAAGCGTTACAACGAAGCACGCCGGGTTCTCAGCCGCAGCTAATAAACCGTTTGGATGCAATCCCTTGGCTATCCTGACGAGTTAACTGAAAGCACTGCTTAGGCAGTGCTTTTTTGTTTTCATTCATCAGAGAAAATGATGTTTCCGCGTCTTGATCCAGGCTATAGTCCGGTCATTGTTATCTTTTAAATGTTGTCGTAATTTCAGGAAATTAACGGAATCATGTTCATACGCGCTCCCAATTCTGGACGTAAGCTCCTGCTTACCTGCATTGTAGCAGGCGTGATGATTGCGATACTGGTTAGCTGCCTTCAGTTTTTAGTGGCCAGGCATAAGCACGAAGTCAAATACGACACACTGATTATCGACGTACAAAAGTATCTCGATACCTATTTTGCCGACCTGAAATCCACTACTGACCGGCTTCAGCCGCTGACCTTAGATACCTGCCAGCAGGCTAACCCCGAACTGACCGCTCGCGCGGCGTTTAGCATGAATGTCCGTACGTTTGTGCTGGTGAAAGATAAAAAAACATTCTGTTCATCTGCGACTGGTGAGATGGACATTCCACTCAATGAATTGATTCCGGCGCTCGACATTAATAAAAACGTCGATATGGCGATCTTACCCGGCACGCCGATGGTGCCGAACAAACCCGCAATCGTCATCTGGTATCGCAACCCTTTGCTGAAAAATAGCGGTGTGTTTGCCGCTCTGAATCTCAACCTGACGCCTTCTCTCTTTTATAGTTCACGGCAGGAAGATTACGATGGCGTCGCCCTCATTATTGGCAATACTGCGCTATCTACCTTTTCTTCACGTTTGATGAACGTTAATGAATTAACCGACATGCCGGTCCGTGAAACTAAAATTGCGGGCATTCCTCTGACCGTTCGGCTTTATGCGGATGACTGGACATGGAACGATGTGTGGTACGCATTTTTACTGGGCGGCATGAGTGGAACTGTCGTTGGCCTGCTTTGCTATTACCTGATGAGCGTACGTATGCGCCCCGGCAGAGAAATCATGACCGCCATCAAGCGCGAACAATTTTACGTGGCGTATCAACCGGTGGTGGATACACAAGCTTTGCGGGTAACGGGCCTGGAAGTACTGCTACGCTGGCGGCATCCTGTAGCGGGAGAAATTCCCCCGGATGCCTTCATTAACTTTGCCGAATCGCAAAAGATGATTGTGCCGCTGACTCAGCACCTGTTTGAGTTAATTGCCCGCGATGCCGCAGAATTAGAAAAAGTACTGCCGGTAGGCGTCAAATTTGGCATTAACATTGCGCCGGACCATCTGCACAGCGAAAGCTTTAAAGCAGATATCCAGAAACTGCTCACTTCCCTGCCCGCACACCATTTCCAGATTGTGCTGGAAATTACCGAGCGCGATATGCTGAAAGAGCAAGAAGCCACACAACTCTTCGCCTGGCTGCACTTGGTCGGCGTAGAAATTGCTATTGATGACTTCGGCACCGGGCACAGCGCGCTTATCTATCTTGAGCGTTTTACGCTCGATTATCTGAAAATTGACCGTGGATTTATCAACGCCATCGGTACGGAAACGATCACTTCACCCGTACTTGACGCGGTGCTGACGCTGGCGAAACGTCTCAATATGCTGACAGTTACTGAAGGGGTCGAAACGCCGGAACAAGCGCGATGGCTAAGCGAACGCGGCGTTAATTTCATGCAAGGCTACTGGATTAGTCGCCCGTTACCGCTGGACGATTTTGTTCGCTGGCTGAAGAAACCGTATACGCCGCAGTGGTAAGGTGTGCTTACGTCCCTTATTATTCATAGTGAAAGCATGCCGGATTGCGGCTAATGATGAGTAAAAGGAAATCCGTTGCAGATGATTGTGCGCATACTGCTGCTGTTTATCGCTCTGTTCACCTTCGGTGCGCAGGCGCAGGCTATCAAGGAAAGCTATACCTTTGCCGTGCTGGGCGAACCCCGGTACGCGTTTAATTTCAACCATTTTGATTATGTGAACCCCGCCGCGCCAAAAGGTGGGCAGATAACGTTGTCAGCCCTCGGTACCTTCGATAATTTCAACCGCTATGCACTGCGCGGCAACCCGGGCGCACGCACCGAGCAGCTGTACGACACGTTATTTACGACTTCCGATGACGAACCAGGCAGTTATTACCCGCTGATTGCTGAAAGTGCACGCTATGCTGACGATTATTCCTGGGTGGAGGTCGCTATTAATCCGCGCGCCCGTTTTCATGATGGTTCTCCCATTACTGCCCGCGATGTAGAGTTTACTTTTCAAAAATTTCTGACCGAAGGCGTGCCGCAATTTCGTCTGGTCTACAAAGGCACCACCGTCAAAGCCATTGCGCCGTTAACCGTGCGCATTGAGTTAGCTAAACCCGGCAAAGAAGATATGTTGAGTCTGTTTTCGCTGCCGGTATTTCCAGAAAAGTACTGGAAGGATCACAAACTTAGCGACCCGCTCGCCACGCCTCCGCTTGCCAGTGGTCCGTACCACGTTACGTCCTGGAAAATGGGGCAAAATATTGTCTATTCCCGCGTGAAAGATTACTGGGCAGCAAACTTACCGGTAAACCGTGGACGCTGGCATTTCGACACCATTCGCTACGATTATTACCTCGATGATAATGTCGCCTTTGAAGCGTTTAAAGCAGGTGCCTTTGATTTGCGTATGGAAAACGACGCTAAAAACTGGGCCACGCGTTATACCGGTAAAAATTTCGATAAAAAATACATCATCAAAGATGAGCAAAAGAACGAATCAGCCCAGGATACGCGCTGGCTGGCGTTTAATATCCAACGTGCGGTATTCAGCGATCGCCGGGTGCGGGAAGCAATCACTCTCGCCTTTGACTTTGAATGGATGAACAAGGCGTTGTTTTACAACGCCTGGAGTCGCACGAACAGTTATTTTCAAAATACCGAATACGCGGCCAGAAATTACCCCGACGCCGCGGAGCTGGTGCTTCTGGCACCAATGAAAAAAGATCTACCGCCAGAAGTCTTCACACAAATCTACCAGCCGCCGGTATCTAAAGGCGATGGCTACGATCGTGACAACCTGTTAAAAGCCGACAAACTTCTCAACGAAGCGGGCTGGGTGCTGAAGGGTCAGCAACGCGTTAATGCCACAACGGGTCAGCCGCTCAGCTTTGAATTATTGCTTCCCGCAAGCAGCAATAGTCAGTGGGTATTGCCGTTCCAGCACAGCCTGCAACGGCTGGGTATCAATATGGACATTCGCAAGGTGGATAACTCGCAAATCACTAACCGCATGCGCAATCGCGACTATGACATGATGCCGCGCCTATGGCGGGCGATGCCGTGGCCCAGTTCCGATTTACAGATTTCCTGGTCATCGGAATATATCAATTCCACTTATAATGCCCCCGGCGTGCAAAGCCCGGTTATCGACTCGCTGATCAACCAAATTATTGCCGCGCAGGGAAATAAAGAAAAATTACTGCCGTTGGGGCGAGCACTGGATCGCGTATTAACGTGGAATTATTACATGCTGCCAATGTGGTACATGGCGGAAGACCGTCTCGCCTGGTGGGATAAATTCTCCCAACCCGCTGTACGCCCTGTTTACAGCCTAGGTATCGATACCTGGTGGTATGACGTTAATAAAGCGGCCAAACTGCCGTCAGCCAGACAACAGGGAGAGTAGATGGGCGCTTACCTGATTCGCCGTCTGTTGCTGGTGATCCCAACGTTATGGGCTATTATCACTATCAACTTTTTCATCGTGCAAATTGCGCCTGGCGGTCCGGTCGATCAGGCCATCGCCGCCATTGAGTTTGGTAATGCCGGAGTATTACCCGGCGCAGGCGGTGAAGGTGTTCGTGCCAGCCATGCGCAAACGGGTGTCGGCAATATCAGCGACAGTAATTACCGTGGCGGACGCGGATTAGATCCAGAAGTGATCGCTGAGATCACTCATCGCTACGGTTTCGATAAGCCGATCCACGAACGTTACTTCAAAATGCTCTGGGACTACATCCGCTTTGATTTTGGTGATAGCCTGTTTCGCAGCGCGTCGGTGCTGACGCTGATTAAAGACAGTCTGCCGGTTTCCATCACCCTCGGATTGTGGAGCACGCTGATTATCTATCTGGTGTCGATTCCGTTAGGCATTCGCAAAGCTGTTTATAATGGGAGTCGCTTTGACGTCTGGAGTAGCGCATTTATCATCATCGGCTACGCCATTCCGGCCTTTTTGTTTGCCATCCTGCTGATTGTCTTCTTCGCGGGCGGCAGCTATTTCGACCTGTTCCCTCTACGCGGCCTGGTTTCCGCTAACTTTGATTCGCTGCCGTGGTATCAGAAAATCACCGATTATCTGTGGCATATCACGCTACCGGTGCTGGCGACAGTGATTGGTGGCTTTGCGGCGCTGACCATGCTGACCAAAAACTCATTCCTTGATGAAGTGCGCAAGCAATACGTGGTGACCGCGCGTGCGAAAGGGGTAAGTGAGAAAAACATTCTCTGGAAACATATGTTCCGCAACGCCATGCTGCTGGTGATTGCCGGTTTTCCGGCGACGTTTATCAGCATGTTTTTTACCGGCTCGCTGCTGATTGAGGTGATGTTTTCACTCAATGGTCTTGGCTTACTGGGCTACGAAGCGACCGTCTCGCGCGATTATCCTGTAATGTTTGGTACCTTGTATATTTTCACCCTGATTGGCCTGCTGCTGAATATTGTCAGTGATATCAGCTATACGCTGGTTGATCCGCGTATAGATTTTGAGGGACGTTAATGTCGCGACTCAGCCCCGTCAATCAGGCCCGTTGGGCGCGTTTTCGTCATAACCGTCGCGGCTACTGGTCGTTATGGATTTTCCTCGTTTTGTTTGGTTTGAGTTTGTGTTCTGAACTTATCGCTAACGATAAACCGTTGCTGGTGCGTTATGACGGCAGTTGGTATTTCCCGTTGTTGAAAAACTACAGCGAAAGCGATTTTGGCGGCCCGCTGGCAAGTCAGGCTGATTATCAGGACCCGTGGCTGAAACAACGGCTGGAAAATAACGGCTGGGTACTGTGGGCACCGATTCGCTTTGGTGCTACCAGTATCAACTTTGCTACCGATAAGCCCTTCCCTTCTCCACCCTCCCGGCAAAACTGGCTGGGAACGGATGCAAACGGCGGCGATGTGCTGGCACGCATTCTCTATGGCACGCGGATCTCGGTTCTGTTTGGCCTGATGCTGACTCTCTGTTCCAGCGTGATGGGCGTGCTGGCGGGGGCGCTACAAGGCTATTACGGCGGTAAAGTCGATCTCTGGGGGCAACGCTTTATTGAAGTATGGTCGGGGATGCCGACGCTGTTTTTGATTATTTTACTTTCCAGCGTCGTACAGCCTAACTTCTGGTGGCTGCTGGCAATTACTGTCTTGTTTGGCTGGATGAGTCTGGTCGGCGTGGTGCGGGCGGAGTTTTTACGTACTCGTAATTTCGACTACATTCGTGCGGCACAGGCGCTTGGCGTCAGCGATCGCAGTATCATCCTGCGTCATATGTTGCCTAATGCCATGGTCGCGACCCTCACCTTTTTACCGTTTATTTTATGTAGTTCGATAACCACCCTGACCTCGCTCGATTTCCTCGGCTTCGGTCTACCGCTCGGTTCACCGTCACTCGGTGAACTGCTGTTACAAGGGAAAAATAACCTTCAGGCCCCGTGGCTTGGGATCACCGCCTTCTTGTCGGTGGCGATATTATTGTCTTTGCTGATCTTTATTGGTGAAGCCGTCCGCGACGCATTTGATCCTAATAAGGCGGTGTAGCATGACGCAAACTCTGTTAGCGATTGAAAATTTGTCGGTGGGTTTTCGCCATCAGCAAACCGTACGTACAGTAGTCAATGATGTTTCACTACAGATTGAGGCTGGCGAAACGCTGGCGCTGGTGGGTGAGTCAGGTTCAGGCAAAAGCGTTACCGCGCTGTCAATTTTACGCCTGCTCCCTTCCCCGCCGGTTGAATATCTCTCCGGCGATATTCGTTTTCATGGCGAATCGCTGCTTCATGCCAGCGATCAAACGTTGCGCGGTGTACGCGGTAATAAGATCGCCATGATTTTTCAGGAACCGATGCTGTCGTTAAATCCATTGCATACCCTGGAAAAACAGCTTTATGAAGTGCTTTCACTCCACCGCGGGATGCGTCGGGAAGCGGCTCGTGGCGAAATTCTTAACTGCCTTGATCGCGTCGGTATCCGCCAGGCGGCAAAACGGCTGACAGATTATCCGCATCAGCTCTCCGGCGGCGAACGCCAGCGGGTGATGATTGCGATGGCGCTGTTAACGCGACCGGAATTATTAATTGCCGATGAACCGACCACCGCACTGGACGTCTCTGTCCAGGCGCAGATTTTACAGCTGTTGCGCGAACTGCAAGGCGAGCTGAATATGGGCATGCTGTTTATTACTCATAACCTCAGCATTGTCAGAAAACTGGCCCACCGCGTGGCGGTAATGCAAAACGGTCGCTGTGTCGAGCAAAATAACGCCGCTACGCTATTTGCCTCACCCACTCATCCTTACACACAAAAGCTACTCAACAGTGAACCGTCAGGCGATCCGGTACCGTTGCCAGAACCTGCCTCAACGTTGCTGGATGTTGAACAGCTTCAGGTTGCCTTCCCCATTCGCAAAGGGATTTTGAAGCGCATTGTGGATCATAATGTGGTGGTGAAAAACATCAGTTTTACGCTACGGGCGGGTGAAACACTGGGTTTAGTGGGCGAGTCTGGTTCCGGGAAAAGCACGACGGGACTGGCGCTGCTGCGACTGATTACCTCTCAGGGCAGCATCGTCTTTGACGGTCAGCCACTGCAAGATTTAAATCGCCGCCAGCTGTTACCTACTCGTCATCGTATTCAGGTGGTATTTCAGGATCCAAACTCCTCGCTCAACCCACGACTCAACGTTTTGCAGATTATTGAGGAAGGCTTACGGGTTCACCAGCCGACGCTTTCTGCCGCACAACGCGAACAACAAGTGATAGCCGTGATGCATGAAGTGGGATTAGATCCTGAAACACGCCACCGTTATCCGGCGGAGTTCTCTGGTGGTCAGCGACAACGTATTGCGATTGCCAGGGCATTAATTCTTAAGCCCTCGCTGATCATACTTGATGAACCGACATCATCACTCGACAAAACGGTACAGGCGCAAATATTGACGCTTTTGAAATCATTGCAACAAAAGCATCAACTGGCCTATTTGTTTATCAGCCACGATTTGCACGTTGTCCGCGCGTTATGTCATCAGGTTATCGTACTGCGACAAGGGGAAGTAGTGGAACAAGGACCGTGCGCGCGCGTGTTTGCCACACCGCAGCAGGAGTATACGCGTCAGTTACTGGCGTTGAGCTGACGCTTAAAAAGGATTGTAGTTTGAAAAGGGTTCGGCAATTGCCACACCAAAATTTTTCAATCGGCATGTTGCAGCAAACTCGTCCTGGCGATTTACAAACAGGCACGGCTCACCTTCACACTCCAACACCGAACATGGAACTTCGATGTCGCTTAACGCCTGGCTTAGTTTATACATCACCGACCATGCATTATCACCATCCGGGCTAAGCAATTTAAGCGCCACCAGGCTGTTGTCACCGCACGGTCCATTTTGCGGAATCGGTTCAACCTTCGAACCTGCGAAACCAGCAGACCAGCGATAGTTCTGCGGCAGTCGATGGACGATTGAGAGTTGTAATGAAGTCACTTATTTTCCCCGGAAGTACATTCGCTTCACAATTTGTTTACATCAATTTTAACACATCATCAACAATCCGTCTTTATACAGATCGTAAAGATTGATGCCTCGCCTGCGTGGCCTCTATGGCTCTGATTTAAGTAATATCTGCGGGCGTGGTCACGTTTGCGGGGCTATATGTACCCGTTTCTGCGATCTAACTCAACCTTTTTAACTACAATGATGTGACTTTTTACATAAATTGATTTTACATAAAATAAACATATATCGGGGAAATGATAGATTTGTGGTTGACATGCATCAACAAAGGAAGCCTTTTACCTTCCTCGTTGTGCAATAGATCACCGTTTTTTCGGCCGACTGGCGTACAGACAGAAGAGAATGGAGCTGGTTGCGCAGAATGCAATTGACCAAATCATCGGCCATGCAGAGTTAAAGGTCGCAAGAGAAAGCAATGCGCCAACAATTGCCCCTATGCCAAAACGGAAGGTTCCTGCCAGCGAAGATGCCGTTCCCGCCATATGGGGAAACTCATCAAGAATGACCGCCATCGCATTGGATGACACCATCGACACGCAGCCCACAAACACCGCAACGCCAACCACCAGCGACCAGAATCCCAGCCCCAGCAGCGCACTGATGACCATCCACGCTGCCATAATAAATTGTATCCACAACCCCGAGCGGAACATATTTAACGCGCCAATGCGGCGGACGAAGCGGCTGTTAAAGATGGTCATCACGAACAGAAAAACAATGTTTAGCGCAAAGTAATAACCAAAGTTTTCCGGCGCGACGTGGTTAATTTCAATATAAACAAACGGTCCGGCGCTTAAGAATGAGAACATCCCGGCAAAGCTGAAACCACTGGCAAGCATGTAGCTCAGGACACGTTTATGGCGGAACAGCGCCGCAAAGTTACCAATAGTGGTACGAATGTGAAATGGCTGACGACGCTCCGGTGGTAAGGTTTCTTTAATCAGGAAGAAAATCATTGCCGAAGCCAGAATCGCCGCTAATGCCAGGATCCAGAAGATGTAATGCCAGCTCAGCCACACCAGCACCCAGCCGCCAACTATCGGTGCCATCAGCAGTGCAATGGTCGTCACCAGCATGACAAACGACATCATCCGCGAGAACTCTTCTTTCGGGTAAATATCACGCATCAAAGCGTTGATAACCACGCTGGCCGCAGCCGCAGCCAGCCCGTGGAAGAAACGCATCACAATCAGCTGATCGATGGTTTGTGCCAACGCACACGCCACCGCGGCGGCGGCAAACACCAGCGTCCCGCCAAGAACCACCGGCTTACGCCCGAAGCTGTCTGCCATCGGCCCGTAGATTAACTGCCCCAACGCAAAGCCCAGAATATAAGTACTGAGGGTCATCTGCGTACTGCCCGCCGATACGCCAAACTGCGCTGAAATTACCGGTAGCGCGGGCAGATACATATCAATCGACAGCGGCATCAACATGGCCAGCAGGCCAAGGATAAAAACAATAGCAAACGACGAATGCTGTCGGGTGGTCACAACGGGCTCCTGAAAGTCATTGAAAAGTTAGACGACGCTGGCAATTTCTTCTTCAGTTAACGGACGATATTCACCGGGGGCTAAATCAGCATCCAGCGTAATACCGCCAATACGTTCACGATGCAGCTCAACCACGTGGTTACCCACGGCGGCGAACATGCGTTTCACCTGATGATAACGCCCTTCGCTGATGGTCAGACGAACCTGCGTTGGGGTAATCACTTCAAGCACCGCCGGCTTAGTGAGATCTTTTTCGTTATGCAGCTGCACGCCTTTAGCAAATTGCTCTGCCGTATCGTCAGCTACAGGTGATTCCAGTGTCACCAGATAGGTCTTCTCGCAATGATGGCGCGGAGAAGTAATGCGGTGCGACCACTGACCATCATCAGTCATCAGCACCAGACCGGTGGTATCGATATCCAGACGTCCTGCGGCGTGCAGTTTCCACGCTACCGGTTCATCCAGAAAATAGAGCACCGTCGGGTGATCCGGGTCGTCCGTGGAGCAAACATAGCCCTGAGGCTTATTGAGCATGAAGTAACGTGGACCGTGTTGCTGCGCCAGCGGGTTGCCATCGTAAGCGACATCATGTTCAGGGAGCAGTTTGAACGCTGCATTACGAACGATTTCGCCATCGACGGTGACACGATTGCCGCGGATTTCACGCCCGGCAATAGCACGGCTAACGCCGAGTTGCTGTGCGATAAATTTATCAAGTCGCATGTGTGTGATTTTGCCTGTAAAAAACGGAGGTCGGGTAATGACCCGAAAATCTGAACTGTTGTCTGCCCAGTATAGCGGTCTAATAACTTCCCTCAAGGGAAAAAGAACCGTGGCATACTATTAGCAGAATAATCTACCTACGCGAAACCATGATTTTTACACTCCGCCCATATCAGCAAGAAGCCGTGGATGCCACGCTCAACCATTTTCGTCGTCATAAAACCCCTGCCGTTATCGTGCTGCCCACCGGCGCAGGTAAAAGCCTGGTGATAGCGGAACTGGCACGGCTGGCGCGTGGTCGCGTACTGGTGCTGGCACACGTTAAAGAACTGGTGGCGCAAAACCATGCAAAGTATCAGGCGCTGGGGCTGGAAGCCGATATTTTTGCCGCCGGGCTAAAGCGCAAAGAGAGCCACGGTAAAGTGGTATTTGGCAGCGTTCAGTCGGTCGCCCGTAATCTTGATGCCTTTCAGGGTGAATTTTCGCTGTTGATTGTCGATGAATGCCACCGTATTGGTGACGATGAAGAGAGCCAGTATCAGCAAATCCTCACTCACCTGACTAAAGTGAATCCCCACTTACGCCTGCTGGGGCTGACTGCCACGCCTTTTCGATTGGGCAAAGGCTGGATCTACCAGTTCCATTATCACGGCATGGTACGCGGCGATGAGAAAGCCCTTTTCCGTGACTGCATTTATGAGCTGCCGCTGCGTTATATGATTAAACACGGCTATCTGACGCCGCCAGAACGACTGGATATGCCAGTAGTGCAATACGATTTCAGCCGCTTGCAGGCACAGAGTAACGGGCTGTTCAGCGAAGCTGATCTCAACCGTGAGCTGAAAAAACAGCAACGCATTACGCCACATATCATCAGCCAGATCATGGAGTTCGCCGAAAAGCGCAAAGGGGTAATGATTTTCGCCGCCACCGTTGAACACGCAAAAGAGATTGTGGGATTACTGCCTGCCGAAGATGCTGCACTGATTACTGGCGACCCCCCCGGCGCTGAGCGCGATGTGTTAATTGAAGATTTTAAAGCCCAGCGTTTTCGCTATCTGGTCAACGTCGCAGTACTGACCACCGGATTTGACGCCCCGCACGTCGATCTTATCGCCATTCTGCGCCCTACCGAATCAGTGAGTCTTTACCAACAAATTGTCGGGCGCGGTCTGCGTCTCGCTCCGGGCAAGACTGATTGTTTAATTCTTGATTATGCGGGTAATCCTCACGATCTCTACGCGCCGGAAGTTGGTACACCGAAAGGCAAAAGTGACAACGTTCCGGTACAGGTTTTCTGCCCTGCCTGCGGTTTTGCCAACACCTTTTGGGGGAAAACGACCGCCGACGGGACATTGATTGAACACTTTGGTCGCCGCTGTCAGGGATGGTTTGAAGATGACGACGGTCATCGCGAACAGTGTGACTTCCGTTTCCGTTTTAAAAATTGCCCGCAATGTAACGCAGAAAATGATATTGCCGCTCGCCGCTGCCGCGAATGTGACACGGTACTGGTTGATCCGGATGATATGTTAAAAGCGGCGCTACGACTGAAAGATGCGCTGGTATTACGCTGTAGCGGCATGTCTTTGCAGCATGGGCACGACGAGAAAGGCGAATGGTTGAAAATCACCTATTACGATGAAGACGGCGCGGATGTGAGTGAGCGTTTCCGTCTGCAAACGCCCGCCCAGCGTACCGCCTTCGAGCAGCTTTTTATCCGCCCGCATACGCGCACACCGGGCATCCCTCTGCGCTGGATCACCGCCGCCGATATCCTCGCCCAGCAAGCCTTACTGCGACATCCGGATTTTGTCGTCGCCCGCATGAAAGGTCAGTACTGGCAAGTGCGTGAAAAAGTGTTCGATTACGAAGGTCGTTTTCGTCGGGCGCACGAATTACGCGGTTAATGGTAGTTTTGATTGATGTATAAGGCGATTGAGTATAGAATCTCGCCCGCTTTTGCATACGCAAAGCAGATCACTTACCTGTTGCTGGGTCGCCTGTAGCAGGATTAATTTAAGAGAGAAAGAAATGTTTACTATCAACGCAGAAGTACGTAAAGAGCAGGGTAAGGGTGCGAGCCGCCGCCTGCGTGCCGCTAACAAGTTCCCGGCAATCATCTACGGTGGCAAAGAAGCACCGCTGGCTATCGAGCTGGATCACGACAAAGTCATGAACATGCAAGCTAAAGCTGAATTCTACAGCGAAGTTCTGACCATCGTTGTTGACGGTAAAGAAATCAAAGTTAAAGCTCAGGACGTACAGCGTCACCCGTACAAACCGAAGCTGCAGCACATCGACTTCGTTCGCGCTTAATTGCTGAATAAGTTGTAAAAAACCCCGCTCCGGCGGGGTTTTTTGTATCTGCAGATTATGCCTGATTACGGTATTGCTATTTTTTGCAGGCCAGATAAGGCGTTCACGCCGCATCTGGCATTCAGAACACAAAACCGATTAATTGCCGCCAGACGTCCGGCGCTGCAATTGGTCGCGCAAATTCGGCGGCGTGCCTTTAATGGTCAAGGTATCGGTTGCTGGATCCCAGAAGATGCGTTCACCTAACAGCATCGCATCAAAGTTAATAGTCAAGCCACCGCCGCTACCGGCAAACTTCGTCAACTGACGCAGTGTGCTACGGTCTGCCGGGAAGCTCTCTTCCAGTTCGTAGCCTTTTTCAGCCGCAAACTCCGTGAAGCTCACTTCGCTTACGCCTGCCAGCTCTTTCGACAGCGATTCCAGTTCGATCTCTTCGCCTGCCTGCAGCTGCTCATTACAGTAGCTATAAACCTGCTGGCGCACGTTCTGTCGCTCTGCTTTATCCAGTTGTGCTTCGGCAGTGAAATCATCAACCGCTTGCAACAGCCCACGGTTTTGCGCTTTCGCGTTCAATCCTTCGCTGGCCCCGAGGAAATCCATAAAGAAATCCGCCACTTTGCGCCCTACTCGCCCTTTCAGGAAAGTGAGATAGCGGGTGGACTCTGGATTGGTTTCCCATTCGGTTAAATCGATACGCGCAACAATATCCGCATGATTGATATCAAGATAATGGGTTGGGTTGATGTCGAGATTTTCGTTAACGCGCATACTGCTCAGGTTGCTCAGAACTGCCACCAGCAGATACTCCACCGCCAGATAACGGTAGTGGCAAAACAGCACGAATCCACCGTCAGCAAAAGGATATTTCGCTAATTCGTCACGCAGGCGACCGGTTGCCGCGCGGCTAAATGCCAGAAAGTCCTCTTCGCCCTGACGCTGTAAGCGCAGCGTCTGCGCCAGTTCACTCTCTTCGCTAAACAAGCCGTAAGCTTTATTTTTGGCGCTATAGACCCGATGCAGTTCTGCCACCATCTCAACGACGGTTTCTGTCGGTTCCAGCAATGAATCGCGCAACACCAGCTCAAGGTTCTGCTCATCACGCTTGATAAGCTGGTGCAGAGCAATCTGGTTGATATCCAGACTCATGATAAACTCTCCTTTAAGACCGGGCGGTATTCAACCACCGCCGGTTAAGCGACGCAATAAAAGATGGCGGTCATTTTACAGAAGGCAGCGTAACGAGAATGATTTAACGCATAAAAAAGCAGAAAAAAAACCGTTGCTACGGTAATATGTTGCCCTTTCATCAACTAACTGATTTCGATTTATGCCACAAATTTCCCGCTACAGTAATGAACAGGTTGAACAATTGCTCGCAGAGCTGCTCAACGTACTGGAAAAACATAAGGCTCCGACCGACCTTTCCCTGATGGTGTTAGGCAACATGGTCACTAACCTTATCAACACCAGCATTGCCCCGGCCCAACGCCAGGCAATTGCCAACTCTTTTGCCCGCGCCTTACAGTCCTCTATCAACGAAGACAAAGCGCACTAAGGGAAACAGATAACAGGTTATGGTAACTCATCGTCAGCGCTACCGTGAAAAAGTCTCCCAGATGGTCAGTTGGGGGCACTGGTTTGCACTGTTCAATATTCTGCTTTCGCTCGTCATTGGCAGCCGTTACCTGTTTATCGCCGACTGGCCGACAACGCTTGCTGGTCGCATTTATTCCTACGTAAGCATTATCGGCCATTTCAGCTTCCTGGTGTTCGCCACCTACTTGCTGATCCTCTTCCCGCTGACCTTTATCGTCGGCTCCCAGAGGCTGATGAGGTTTTTGTCCGTCATTCTGGCGACGGCGGGAATGACGCTATTACTGATCGATAGCGAAGTCTTTACTCGTTTCCATCTCCATCTTAATCCCATCGTCTGGCAGTTGGTTATCAACCCAGACGAAAATGAGATGGCGCGCGACTGGCAGCTGATGTTCATCAGCGTGCCGGTTATTTTATTGCTTGAACTGGTGTTTGCGACGTGGAGCTGGCAAAAGCTGCGCAGCCTGACGCGTCGTCGACGCTTCGCGCGCCCGCTGGCCGCATTCTTATTTATCGCCTTTATCGCCTCGCATGTGGTGTATATCTGGGCCGATGCCAACTTCTATCGCCCGATCACCATGCAGCGCGCTAACCTGCCGCTTTCGTACCCGATGACGGCGCGACGTTTCCTTGAGAAGCATGGCCTGCTTGATGCGCAGGAGTATCAACGCCGTCTTATTGAGCAAGGTAATCCAGACACCGTTTCCGTACAGTATCCGTTAAGCGAACTGCGCTATCGCGATATGGGCACCGGGCAGAATGTGCTGTTGATTACTGTCGATGGCCTGAACTACTCACGCTTCGAGAAGCAGATGCCTGCGCTGGCAGGTTTTGCTGAGCAAAATATTTCGTTCACGCGCCATATGAGCTCCGGCAACACTACAGACAACGGCATCTTTGGCCTGTTCTATGGCATCTCGCCGAGCTATATGGACGGCATTCTGTCGACCCGTACGCCTGCGGCATTAATTACTGCGCTTAATCAGCAAGGCTATCAGCTGGGGTTATTCTCATCAGATGGCTTTACCAGCCCGCTGTATCGCCAGGCATTGTTGTCAGATTTCTCGATGCCGAGCGTACGCACCCAATCTGACGATCAGACCGCCACGCAGTGGATCAACTGGCTGGGCCGCTACGCACAAGAAGATAACCGCTGGTTCTCGTGGGTTTCTTTCAATGGCACTAACATTGACGACAGCAATCAGCAGGCATTTGCACGGAAATATAGCCGGGCGGCAGGCAATGTCGATGACCAGATCAAACGCGTGCTCAATGCACTGCGTGATTCTGGCAAACTGGACAATACGGTGGTGATTATCACTGCCGGTCGGGGTATTCCACTGAGCGAAGAGGAAGAAACCTTTGACTGGTCCCACGGTCATCTGCAGGTGCCATTAGTGATTCACTGGCCAGGCACGCCGGCGCAGCGTATTAATGCTCTGACTGATCATACCGATCTGATGACGACGCTGATGCAACGCCTGCTGCATGTCAGCACACCTGCCAGCGAATATTCGCAAGGTCAGGATTTGTTCAACCCTCAACGCCGTCATTACTGGGTTACTGCTGCGGATAACGATACGCTGGCAATTACCACCCCGAAAAAGACGCTGGTGCTGAACAATAACGGTAAATACCGCACTTACAACTTACGTGGTGAAAGAGTGAAAGATGAAAAACCACAGTTAAGTTTGTTATTGCAAGTGCTGACAGACGAGAAGCGTTTTATCGCTAACTGATTAATTATAAATCAGTTAGCGAAATATCTTACTTGCAATCGGTGTGGAAAACGGTAGTATTAGCAGCCACGAGTCGGCACGTAGCGCAGCTTGGTAGCGCACCGTCATGGGGTGTCGGGGGTCGGAGGTTCAAATCCTCTCGTGCCGACCAAAAATCCCAAGAAAAAACCAACCCTTACGGTTGGTTTTTTTATATCTGCAATTAATTCGATAAACAGACCGTGACACATCACAGCCTGTTTATTTTCTGTTATCAGAACGTCCAGACCACACCCGCCTGAGTATTCCACGGCGATTCTACCCCTGCGCCATTGCCATAGCTGACTGACAAATGACCGCTTAACGTCGGGGTAAACGATGACCTTATCCCAGCCTGATAAACGCCACTGGTTCCAGCCACATCATTATTAAATTTGCCATCGTCATTAACTTTCACCTGGTTAGAATCGGCGTATTCCTGACGCACGGCGGCTTTCAGCCAGGGTTCCAGCGTCGTACCGTTTTGCAGGTCCATGTGATAGCTTACCGCCGTTCCCGCTTCAGCGCGTAATATCCGGGTATTTCCCACATCCGCGCGCATGCCGTTTGATAACGTGTAGTCCTGACCATCTGTGGTAAAGCCGGTAAAGGCCAGATAGGGTCTAACACTCCACAATCCGTCAACCCAACGGAACCCGCTCTCAACATGAGCACCCGCGCCGTTACTATTGTAATCGCCAAACGCTGTTGCCCCATTACTCATCTTGCCATGGATGGTGTTGGCAAAACGGTCAACTTTCACCACCCCATCAACATAGGCACCGTTCTGATGCTCCCAACCGGCATAAGCCCCCAGGGTATAGCTATCGATATTACCTTTTCCGCCGCGATCAAAACCAATATCAGAATGAGAGTAACCAAAGAACAAGCCGCGAATTGTACTGCTTTCTTCACGGGAGAAACGGCTATCGATACCGAGCGTCAGGCCCGTCAATGTTTGCTCAAAACCAGCTCCCGCATCAGTGGTCACGTTGTTGCGGGTGTTAATTGCCGAACTCCACATCACCGTATCGTAACTAACGCCTTTTACGCTACCAAGACGCTCACGCACGGTGTCCAGTTCTGCATCAAATACCAGCGGTTGTGCGGCTGCCATGTTCAGCACATCGGTGGTTGAAGGGGTAATTTGCGCGCGATTCTCTGCGAGGCTCCAGCTATGGTTGCCATTATCCAGCAAGGTATATTCATACGTACCGATATCAACAACGCCTCCGGCATTGCCCAACGTAAATGCAGCATCACCGCCGCCCGTTGTTACCAGTGTAAGGCTATCTCCTGCTGCCGGGCTGGCACCGGTGTCCGTCACGAATATTTTGAAATCACCTGTTGCCTGACCGGTGACGTTGAGCTGATCGCTCTGATGATTGGCCATATCGGTACGCATATAAAAATTGCCGTTTCCCGACAGGGTATTGGTGGTCAACGTAATGAAATTTTCCGCACTTGCCGTCACAGATGAACGAGTCACTGGCTCAGCCATCATAATCACATTTGCGCCGGACATCGCAAGGTTGGCTAAGTTGAGGCGAGTGTTTTGGTTCGTCGTAGTGATATCGGCAATGATGGTCCATGCGCTATTTTCGAGCGAAACGTCCGCTTTGCTGGTATCCACGGCACCATGCGTTCTAAAAGAAGCGCCCTCAGAAACCACTACCTTACCCACCAACATAGCGGGTGCATAATTTATTTGCGGCTTCATGACCTCAAGAATGCCATCATTCCCTCTGACTGACACGTTAACCATTGTGCCAGCCCAGACATTAGCGCGGCCATTGTTGATTACCATATTTTCAGAGATGGCTTTTGAGGAATACGTGATACTTCCATTCTGGTCTGATCGACCGAGATCATATACCGCATTTGCCTGCACTTTCGTACCAGTATCCTTTCCCAGCGATTGCATAGTGGCATGCTCATCAAGGATAGTGTCAATAGCCTGCGTGTCCTCCATAACAATGAGCCCGGAACCATCATCCAGTTCATAATTTTTTGACACACCATCCTTTATACTAAATTGGCCTTTACTGTTTGTACCACTCACTTCCAGCGCATTCGTTGAGACAATTAATTTCCCGCCTGCTTTTTTATCAACGCCAGTTGCAGTCCCGCCATCCATAACCTCCAGTAAGCCGCCACTATCCACAGTAGTATTATAAGCGAAGTCATTTTCTTCAACTCGCAAACTTCCGCCGTTTTCCAACAACATATTATTAGCAATACCATTCTTGATATCGAACTGACCGAGACGGTTTGTTCCGAATACCTCCATGGCCCGCGTGGTTGTTTTAATAGCACCGCCTGCTTTCTGATCTACCGCAAGCGCAAATCCCCCCTCTTTAACCTCCAGTAGTCCTCCCTTTTCGATAGCGGCAAAAACGGTCCCCCCATCTTTTTCAACGATTAAGCGCCCGCCTTTAATCGTGGTATCATTCGCTGGGCCATAAACCTGTAGCACACCATTATTGAGGGTAGTCTGGTTTGCCGCGCCACCCATTTGAACAATTTGATAACCATCATTTAATACTGAGTATTCTGCGGTACCATTCATTTCAATGTATTGATACCCTCCGTTAATTTCAGTATTACTACTTACACCAAATTCTTTTATATGCTGTTCTCCGCCAGGATTGATTTTCGTATTATTGGCGGTCCCATAAACCAGCTGGATATCTTTTTCCAGGATAACACCATCAACTGTCTCACCATACTCAACTGTTGATGCCAATGCTATGGGTGAATATAACGCTGTAGCCACCAGAACAGATATTGCGGAACGACAAAGAGAAACAGAACCAGATTGATGCATTGAGCTTTCATCCTATGAAATTAATTGCAGTTAAAAGCATTGGGTACAGAAAATACCCATAGCTCCATACCCGGAGTCAGTTTTTAAAAACTGTTTAAAGAAATGCACAAGTATTGTGATTGATTTTTTAGTTGTTTTTCTTGATGAGAAGCTGATGCAAAATTCCGTCTTTATAATGAAAATGATGCCAAAGCGAACGACAAGGTTGTAGTTTTCACTACATGTCCATACATAAAATGGGGTAACATTCACGCGCCTGGTAGCGTTACCAACGCTACGCTCAAACATAATGATTCTAATAAAACCTCAGGAGACTACTATGCCTGAAGCAACGCCTTTTCAGGTGATGATTGTGGATGATCATCCACTTATGCGACGCGGTGTTCGTCAGTTACTGGAGCTTGATCCTGGCTTTGAAGTGGTCGCCGAAGCGGGCGACGGCGCGAGCGCGATCGATCTGGCGAATAGACTGGATATCGACGTGATCTTGCTGGATCTCAATATGAAAGGTATGAGTGGCCTGGATACCCTCAATGCCTTGCGCAGGGATGGCGTTACCGCGCAAATTATTATCCTGACCGTATCCGATGCCTCCAGCGATGTCTTTGCGCTGATAGACGCAGGCGCAGACGGTTATCTGTTGAAAGACAGCGACCCGGAAGTATTGCTGGAAGCGATTCGTACCGGAGCGAAAGGCAACAAAGTCTTTAGCGAACGCGTCAATCAGTACTTACGTGAACGTGAAATGTTTGGCGCGGAAGAAGATCCCTTCAGCGTGCTGACGGAGCGCGAGCTGGATGTTCTGCACGAGCTGGCACAGGGGCTGTCAAATAAACAGATTGCATCGGTGTTGAATATTTCCGAGCAGACAGTAAAAGTACATATTCGCAATCTGCTGCGTAAACTCAATGTCCGCTCACGCGTGGCGGCCACCATTCTGTTCCTGCAACAACGCGGGGCACAATAAAAATAGCCCGATGGATTTATCATCGGGCTGAGATTTATGACAAACGCAAAACTGCCTGATGCGCTACGCTTATCAGGCCTACGTGGATCGATCAATTTATTGAATTTACACAATTTTGTAGGCCGGATAAGGCGTTCACGCCGCATCCGGCATAAACTAAGCGCACTTTGTCATCAGTCTAGCCCGATGGCATCACCATCGGGCCTCTTTTTATTTACTCTCCTGCGGCGACAAATGTTGCATCGCCTGCGCGATACTACGTTCAATCACCGCACGGCGAGTATCGTTGGCAGGTAAGAGTTTCAACATCATCTCCCACGCGGCAACGGCTTCGCCAAATCGCTGCTGCTCAAAGGCATTAAACGCATACATGCTTAGCACACGGATATTGCTATGGTCCGTTCTCACCAGCTGACGTAGCAGTTCACCGCCGAGGCGGTTGTCGTTGGGATCAGATGAACGAGTCAACGCTTCAGCGTATCCCAGTGCGGCATCGCTGTTCTTCGGATCGAGGCGATACGCAGTAGCGTATGCATCGGTGGCGATACTGGCGTTACCCAGCGCCATGCCAACGCGGCCCAACATAATCCAGCCTTCTATATCTCCCGGATTTTTTTGCAGTTGAGTACGCATCCCCAGCGCAAGGCGCGACATCTCTTCTTCGTTGAGCGGATCGGCTTTCGGGTCCAGCGCCCTGTCCAGCAACGCCGGAGCCTGTGCCGTGGCCTGCTGCCAGATTTTCACCTGCTGATAATTGCCAGTCTGGTAGTAGCTGACGCCAGCCACAATTAACGCCACCACAATACCCGGCAGATAAACAACATATCCGGCACGCTTACCTTCCGGCACGCTTTGTTCAGGAAACGCTTCCGGCACCACGCGTACCCGACGCCGCGAGCGGGCGTATATGACCCAACCGCCAATGCCAATAGCCACTACTGGCAGCACCCACAGCAGCACGGTCAGCGGCGTTAACGGCGGATCGTAAGTGACGAAGTTGCCGTAACGCGCCACCATATAATCGACAATCTCTTTTTTACTTTTACCTTCCTGCATCAGTTCATACACTTTCTGACGCAGGTCGGTGGCAATCATCGAGTTGGAATCGGCAATGCTGTTGTTCTGGCATTTCGGGCAGCGCAGTTCTTCAGTGAGCTGACGGAACTGTTGTTCCTGTGCTTCATCTTTAAACTGCAACACGTCGATGGTCGCCAGCGCTGAGCCGGAGATCATCAGCATCAGCACGCCCAATAAAAACCTCATTGTGCGGCCTCCTTACTGTATTTCTCCCACAGCGGCTTGATCTCTTCTTCCCAGACGCGAGGATTGAGATCGCCCGCATGGCGATAGCGAATGATACCGTTGCCGTCAATAAGGAAGGTTTCTGGCGCGCCATAGACACCGAGATCCAGCCCTAACATGCCGTCGCCATCAAACAGGCTTAGCGCGTAAGGATTGCCCAGCTCTTTCAGCCAGCTGATTGCCTTCTGGCGATCGTCTTTATAGTTCATGCCGACCACGCGAATGCCCTGCGCTGAAAGCTGATTCAGATATTGATGTTCCGCACGGCAGGTCGGACACCAAGTCGCCCAGACGTTAAGCAGTACTGGTTTGCCCTGAGTCAGCACATCCGCCTGATAAAACTGCCCCGGATTGTCCAGTGATTCGAGACGAAACTTCGGCACAGGCTTGCCAATGAGCGCCGATTCCAGATTGGTCGGATCATCCCCTTCGGCATTACGCGCCAGCTGCCACAGCAGCGCCGCGGCAATCGCCAGGAAGATAATCAACGGAATTAACAATACTTTGCGCTTCATACGGCCTCCGGCGCAGTTTTTTGCGGACTCACGCGCTTACGATAGCGAGGATCAAACAGACACAGCAGTCCGCCCAACGCCATCATCAGCCCGCCCGCCCAAATCCAGCGAACAAATGGTTTGTAGTAAAGACGCACGGCCCACGCGCCGTTTTCCAGCTCTTCACCGAGCGCGGCGTACAGGTCACGCGTGATGCCGCCGTCAATTGCCGCTTCGGTCATCATCGACCCGGCAGTGTTGTAATAACGTTTTTCCGCATACAGCACCGTTTCCGGTTTACCCTCTCGCGTTACGCCAATAGTCGCCACACCGCCGCGCCAGTTCGGGCCAGTCACCTCTTTGACATCACGGAAGGTGAAGCGATATTCATGAATATCGACGCTATCGCCGGACTTCATGCGCACATCACGCTCAACGCTATAATTCTGGCTAAAGGCAATGCCAACAATTGTCACTGCCAGCCCCAGGTGAGCCGCCACCATCCCCCAATAACTGAAGGTGGTTTTCGTGCCGCGTGAAATACGCAGCGCAGCTTCCGCAGTTGCCAGCACCGCAATCCAGCAGGCCATTGCCAGGCCGAGCACCGTCATCGCCACAACTTTGCTTTCGAACAGCCACGGCAACAGCAGAGACAGCACCAGCGTAGAGATGAAGGCGATAATCAATAAATTGCGGATTTTACGTGGGCGATCGCGCCCCCAGCGCACCAGAGGACCGACACCAAGCAGTAGCGCAAACGGCACCATCAGCCAGGTAAACATGGTGTTGAAGAACGGTTCGCCAATCGAAATACTGCCCAGTCCAAGTTGCTTGTGCACCAGCGGCAGCAGCGTCCCCAGCAACACCACCAGCATCGCGGCGACCAGCAAAACGTTGTTCGCTAACAGCAAAGATTCCCGCGACCACAGCGCATTGTTTACGCGTGAGCGAACTTTGTGTCCACGCGCGGCAAACAGCAGCAGCGAACCGCCAATCACCAGCACCATAAAGGCGAGGATAAACATACCGCGCGCCGGATCAGACGCAAACGCGTGTACCGATACCAGCACGCCGGAACGCACGAGGAAAGTCCCCAACAGACACAACGAGAAGGCACTGATTGCCAGCAGTAATGTCCACGCTTTGAAGCTGGCGCGTTGTTCAGTGACCGCCAGTGAGTGCATCAGTGCAGTCCCCACCAGCCACGGCATAAACGAGGCGTTTTCTACCGGATCCCAGAACCACCAGCCACCCCAGCCGAGTTCGTAATAGGCCCATGCGGAACCGAGCACAATGCCGAGCGTCAGGAAAATCCACGCCGCCAGCGTCCACGGGCGAGTAAAACGCGCATAAGTGCTGTCCAGACGCCCGCTCAGCAAAGAAGCAATGGCAAAAGCAAACGCCACCGAGAAACCCACGTACCCCATATAAAGCAGAGGCGGATGGAAGATCAGCCCCGGATCCTGTAACAGCGGGTTAAGATCGCGCCCTTCAATCGGGAAGTTCGGCAGCGTGCGTGAGAACGGGTTAGAGGTAAAGAGAATGAACAGCAAAAAGCCGACGCTGACCATCCCCATTATCGCCAGTACACGGGCCACAATATCCAGCGGAATACGCTGACTAAAAATCGCCACCGCAAAGGTCCAGCCGCTCATCAGCAGCACCCACAGCAGAAGCGAACCTTCATGCGCGCCCCAGGTAGCCGCCACGCGATACCACACCGGAAGCTGGGTATTGGAGTTGCTGGCAACATAGGTGACGGTAAAGTCGTTGACCACGAAAGCATTGACCAGCACCAGAAATGCGCCAGCCACAGACATAAACAGCAGCCAGGCAAACAAGCGGGAAGACGCCATCATGCGCGCATCTCCGCGCGCCACGCCCCATAGCGGATACACGGACAGCAGCAGCGCAATCCCTAACGCCAAGCACAGCAGCCCGTTTCCAATTTCCGGCATCATGATGCTGGGTCCTTATAAACACTCGCCGGGCGACGGTGGTTAGCTTCCATCGCTTTCTCAACTTCTGGCGGCGTGTAGTTTTCGTCGTGTTTCGCCAGCACTTCTTTCGCGAGGATATGATTGCCTTTTTCCAGCTCGCCCTGCACCACAACGCCCTGCCCTTCACGGAACAGATCCGGCAAAATGCCTTCGTAAGAGACATCCACTGAGCCTTCAGCATCGTAAATGGTGAAGGTCACTTTCAGCGAATTGGGATCGCGCTGCACGCTACCCGGCATCACCATCCCGCCAACGCGCAGACGCTGACCGACTTCCGGCATCTGCTGAGTTTCACGCTTGCCGTAGAGAATTTCCCCCGGCGTATAAAAGAGATCGATATTCGAGCGCAGCGCATATAGCACCAGACCGATAGTCAGCGCCAGCCCTGCCAACACGGCACAGGCAATCCACAAGCGGTTTTTACGGCGAATATTCATGCAGCCTCCTGCTGTTGCGCAGCACGTAAACGCGCCTCACGCGCCCGCTGTTGCGCCACACCACGCAGAATTGCGCGATGTTGCATCACCGAGTGCACGACCAAAACCACCAGCGGAATAACGGTCATCACCACCGCCAGCCAGACAAAAAAGGCGTAACCGCCCATTGCGAAAAATTCATTCCAGGAAGCAAATGCAGGGGTCATTTACGGCCTCTTTTCAGTATCAGTTCACTCACCCACGGACGGCGTTTTTCCATCAGCAAAATCAAATTACGCATCCGCATCAGCGTCAGCGTGGCAGACAGGAGCAGGAAGCCAAAAATCGACCAGCGCAGCGGCGAACGCATCGCCGGATCGATACTTTGCTGCATCCGCGTTGATCCCTGATGCAGGGTGTTCCACCACTCCACGGAGTAATGAATAATCGGCAGATTCACCACGCCAATCAGCACCAGGATACCTGCCGCACGGCCCGCCAGACGGCGGTCGTCGAAGGCGTGCCACAGGGCAATCACACCCACATACAAAAACAGCAGCACCAGTTCAGAAGTCAGACGTGCATCCCATACCCACCAGGTGCCCCACATCGGTTTTCCCCATGCAGAGCCGGTAACCAGGGCAATAAAGGTAAACACGGCACCAATGGGGGCCATCGCCGCCACCGCCAGGTTGGCCATTTTCATCTGCCAGACAAGGCCAATAAACGCCGCCACCGCCATTGATGCATAAATGCCCATCGACCAGATCGCCGCAGGCACATGCAGGTAGATAATGCGGTAGCTATTTCCCTGCTGATAATCAGCCGGAGCAAAGCCGAATCCCCAGATCCAGCCGACGGTAAGCACGACCACACTGGCAATTGCCAGCCACGGTATAAACCAGCCACAGATTTGATACAGCCGTGGTGGGATCGCCAGTTGATGCAGTGTTTTCCACATAGTTTCGATACCAGACTCGAACAAAAATCAGTAATCCAGCGTTATTGAATGCTGATTCGTAACGCTGCCGCCGTCGCAAAAGGACTTAATGTCGCGGTGCCTGCCAGCAACGCGCCTAAAATTGCCAGATACCCATCAACGGGCAAATGCATAGAAGCCGCGTCCATCGCGGCGGTGGCAAAGATGAGTAATGGGATAGTCAGCGGTAACACCAGTATGCTGAGCAGCACACCACCGCGCTTAAGTCCCACTGTCAGCGCCACGCCCGGTGCACCGAGAAAGCCAAGCGTAGGCGTTCCCAGCAGCAGCGTCAGCGCCATCACTTGCCAGCCATAAACATCCATTCCCAGTAGCATTGCTACCAGTGGCGAAAGGATGAGTAACGGCAGACCGGTTACCATCCAGTGCGCCATCACCTTCGCCAGCACAACGGCGGGCAAGGGTAACGGCAACAACATCAATTGTTCAAGACTGCCGTCCTGCAAATCGTCACGGAACAGTCGTTCCAGCGCCAGCAAGGATGAAAGCAGCGCAGCAACCCAGATAATGCCCGGTGCAATACGCGCCAGCAGTTGCGGCTCCGGACCGATACTGAGCGGAAAAAGGGTAATTACAATCAGGAAGAACCACAGCGGGTTGGCGATTTCGGCGCTATGGCGAAACGCTACGCGCAGTTCAAGACGGAAAATACGCCAGAACATCATGCGGCCCTCGTTTGCGTCAGTGAAATGCGGCGAATTTTACTTTCAGCAACGTTGAGCGGCTGGTGGGTAGTCAGAATCACAATCCCCCCCTGCTCCGTATGCTGCGCCATACGCTGGGTCAGACGATCGACGCCGTTAACGTCAATCGCGGTAAAAGGCTCGTCGAGGATCCATAATGTGGCACGGGTCAACCACAGACGCGCTAAAGCGACGCGGCGTTGTTGCCCGGCAGAAAGTTGATTTACCGGAATATCTTCGAATCCGGCAAGCCCGGCCTGCGCCAAGGCTTCCAGACATTGTGCGGCATCGCCATCGCGATGATAAAAGTGCAGATTTTCTAACGCCGTCAGCCGGGTTTTGATCCCCGGCTGATGGCCTATCCATAACAGGTTTTGATGGTAGCTGTCGCGTACCTGATGCAAGGGCTGCCCTTGCCAGAGAACCTCGCCAGCGTCAGGGCGAGACAACCCCGTCAGCAAACGGAGAAGCGTTGTCTTCCCCGCGCCGTTGCTACCGGTGATTTGTACCCACTCTCCTGCGTTCAGCGTAAATGACAAGCCACTAAATAAGGTTCGTTCATCCCGCTCACAAAGTACCTCTCTGGCTTCAAGCATACCCACGCAATAACCCTGTTAAAAACCTGGCTCGACTTCACGCATATCGGGCAGCTTGTGCGCGATCCCTTTATGGCAATCAATACAGGTTTGCCCATCTTTCACCGCCTGGTCATGCATCTTCGCGGCAACCGATTTCTGGGCGGTTGTATCCATATACTCGAAGTTGTGACAGTTACGGCACTCCTGCGAGTTATTGTCCTTCATGCGCCGCCACTCATTCTGTGCCATCGTCAGACGATGAGCTTCAAATTTCTGCGGCGTGTCAATAACGCCAAAAATTTTACCATACAGCTCTTTACTTGCTTTGAGCTTGCGTATCATCTTCGGCACAAACTCGTGCGGAACGTGACAATCCGGACAGGTCGCACGGACGCCGCTACGGTTGTTGTAGTGCACGGAATCCATGTATTCCTGATACACCGTGTTGCGCATTTCGTGGCAGCTAATGCAGAACTCTTCGGTATTGGCTTTTTCCATCCCGGTGTTAAAGCCCCCCCAGAAGACGATGCCGCCAACAAAACCGATCAACAGCAGCGTCCCCAGCGCCAGATGGCTGGGGGTACGCCACCATTTCCACAGGCGCTTAATCAGACCAGGCTTACGGTCAGAATTTCCCATAATAACCTCTTATTTCCCGTAACCTTTTGATGGGGTAAAGGTATTCCCCACGATTGGCGCGGTATCGGCCTGCGGTACGTGACATTGCAGACAGAAATAACGACGCGGAGCCACTTCCGCGCCCACTTTGCCGTCGCTGTCCATAAAGTGAGTAGGACTGATACGCGGCGCGCCAGTGGTGCGATAGCTTTCGACACCGTGGCACTGCAAGCAGCGATTGGTATTGGTCGTTACCTGATAACCTTCAACGCTATGCGGGATCATTGGCGGCTGATTCACATAGTTCAGCGGCATCCGATCCTGCTCTTTTGGCATCCGAATGGCCCCTTCCTGCGTCCCGGATACTTCCGGCGACTGGCTAAAATCGACGCCATTAGCCGCCCAAACCGCGCCGCTTACCACCAGGGCCAGCATCGCCGTCCATTGACACAGCGCTTTCTTCAGGTCATGGCTTTTCATGATTTCGCTCCCGAACTCCATCGTGTAGTTATTGTAAATACATCCTCAGAACAGACATCCACGCAGCGACCGCACGTCATGCAATCGCGGCTGGTGACCTGCACCGGGCTTTGTTCATCCAGCACCGGGGCACGTAGCACATGCGGTTCCGGGCAAACATGAAAACAATCCATACAGCGGTTACATTTCTGCCGATCGCTGGCCGCAACGGTAATCACACCTTTGCTACCCAGCACGCCATACAGCGCGCCAACCGGACAAATGTGCCCGCACCAGCCGTGTTCAACGACCAGTAGATCAAATAAAAACAGCGCGAGAATAAGCAGCGCGCCGCTGCCGAAGCCCATTACCAGGCTACGCCCCATCAGAGAAACGGGGTTGATCCATTCCCAAATGAGCGTGCCAGTTAAGGCTGATCCCACCAGAATGACCACCAACAGCACGTAGCGAATGTGGCGAGGGATCGTCGCAGACTGATTGAGGTCAAAGCGCCTGCGTAACCAGTTCGCTAAGTCGGTAATCGGGTTCAGCGGGCAGACCCAGCTGCAAAATAATCGCTTTCCCGCCAAGGCGTAGAGCACGGTGATAATCACCGCACCGGTCAACGCCACCGTGGCAGGCAGATGACCACTGGCAAGACTTTGCAGCGTCATCAGCGGATCGGTCAGCGGAACGGTGTCGAATAACAGGCTACTGCTGTAGTTGCCGTGCAAGATCCACACACCAAACCATGGACCGCTCAAAAACATCCCCAGCACGAAGAACTGACAAAGGCGACGTAACACCAGCCAACGGTGACTGCGCCACCAGCCTTTTTTCTCCAGCGCCTCGCGCCCGGCGTCACGTTTACGATTTGCCATTGTTCCCCTCCAGCCAGCCGAAGCGGTAATGGTGACCTAACTCCCCTTTCGCCAGTGACAGCGGTAACACCTTGATTGCCGGTTGTTCCAGCACGCATACTTTTTCGCACTTACCGCAACCGGTACAGGCGTCGCTGTGAACCGTCGGCAGAAAGCGGGCGTGCTTACCGGTACGCGTGTTGCGCTCCAGCTCCAAGGTGATGGCCTCATCAATTTTCGGGCATTCGCGATAACAAACATCGCAGCGCAGCCCCTGAAAGTTGAGACAGTTTTCCTGGTCCACCAGTACCGCCAGCCCCATCCGCGCGTCGTCGATCGATTCAATCTCACGATCCAGCGCACCGCTTGGGCACACTTTGGCGCACGGAATGTCCTCACACATTTCGCAAGGAATATCCCGTGCGACAAAATATGGCGTGCCCGCCGACAGACCAGAGGCCAGCGTCGCCAGTTTTAAGGTGTCGTAAGGGCAAGCCTGAACACACTGACCGCAACGCACACAGGCACTGGCAAAGGCGTTCTCGTTTATGGCTCCGGGCGGGCGCAACCGCACGCCAGATGCGCGTGCGGTTTGCTGTTGTAACCCCAGCGCCACACCCACGGCAGCCAGCCCGCCTGCTGTGCGAACGACATCGCGCAGAAAGCGGCGGCGACCATTTTGAGGTTTCGCTGACCGGGACATAATGGCTTACACCTTCTCCAGTTTGACCGCGCACTTCTTGAAGTCCGTCTCTTTCGAGAGCGGATCGGTCGCATCCAGCGTCAGTTTGTTAACCAGCTGTGCGGCGTCGAAGAACGGCATGTACACCAGGCCCTGTGGCGGACGGTTACGACCGCGCGTTTCAACAATCGAGATCACTTCGCCACGGCGAGAAACCACTTTCACTTTGTCGCCACGGCGCAGATCGCGCGCTTTCGCATCCAGCGGGTGAATAAACAAGACCGCTTCCGGGAAGGCGCGGTGCAGTTCCGGCACACGGCGAGTCATACTGCCGGTGTGCCAGTGCTCCAGAACGCGTCCGGTAGAGAGCCACAGGTCGTACTCTTCATCCGGTGCTTCCGCCGCCGGTTCGAACGGCAGTGCGAAGATCACCGCTTTGCCATCCGGTTTACCGTAGAACTTATAGCCTTCGCCCGCTTTCACGTACGGGTCGTTACCTTCGCTGTAACGCCACTGTGTTTCTTTACCATTCACCACCGGCCAGCGCAGACCGCGCGCTTTGTGGTAGTCATCGAACGGTGCCAGATCGTGACCGTGACCGCGACCAAACCATGCGTACTCTTCGAACAGCCCTTTTTGCAGATAGAAGCCCAGCTCGCGGGATTCATCGTTCAGCTGATCTTCCGCCAGTTCGGATACCGGGAATTTGCTCACTTCGGGGGTGGCATACAGAACTTCGTACAGCGTTTTGCCACGCAGTTCCGGTTTCTTCGCCAGCAGCTCTTCCGGCCATACTTCTTCAGTTTTGAAGCGGCGGGAGAACTGGACTAACTGCCAGAGATCCGATTTCGCTTCGCCTGGCGCCTGTACCTGCTGACGCCAGAACTGAGTACGGCGTTCGGCGTTACCGTAAGCGCCCTCTTTCTCTACCCACATTGCGGTCGGCAGGATCAAGTCGGCGGCCAGCGCACTGACTGTCGGATACGGATCGGAGACGATGATGAAGTTGCGCGGATCGCGCCAGCCCGGCATACGCTCTTCATTGATGTTCGGCCCGGCCTGCATGTTGTTGGTACACATGGTCCAGTAAACATTCAGCTTGCCGTCTTTCAGCGCACGGTCTTGTGCCACCGCATGAAGACCGATTTTCGCCGGAATGGTGCCGCTCGGGATATTCCACTTCTTCTCACAGATATCACGATGTTTCTCGTTAGTTACCACCATGTCCGCAGGCAGACGGTGAGCAAAGGTGCCCACTTCACGCGCAGTACCACACGCAGAAGGTTGCCCGGTCAGGGAGAACGGACCGCAACCCGGCTGGGAAATTTTGCCGGTCAGCAGGTGCAGGTTGTAGACCAGGTTGTTGGCCCACACACCACGGGTATGCTGGTTGAAGCCCATCGTCCAGTAGGAGATGACTTTCTTGTTCGGATCGGCATACAGCTGCGCCAGTTGTTCTAACTGGTCTTTCGGCACGCCGGTCATTTCAGCGGTTTTTTCCAGCGTATACTCAGCAACGAAGGCTTTGTAATCTTCAAAGCTCATCGGTTCGGAGGCGTCAGAACCCGGATTCTTCGCTGCTTTTTCCAGCGGATGGGTCGGACGTAAACCGTAGCCGATGTCCGTCGCCCCTTTGCGCAGGTTAACGTGCTTGCTGAAGAAGTCCTGATTTATCGCATTGTTTTGAATGATATAGTTGGCGATGTAGTTCAGGATCACCAGGTCAGATTGCGGCGTAAAGATGATGCCGTTATCCGCCAGCTCGAAGCTACGATGCTGGTAGGTAGAAAGCACCGCCACGGTGACGTTCTGGTTAGAGAGACGACGGTTAGTGATGCGTGACCAGAGGATCGGGTGCATCTCCGCCATGTTAGCGCCCCACAGCACAAACGCGTCAGCCTGCTCGATGTCGTCATAGCAGCCCATCGGCTCATCCATACCAAAGGTACGCATAAAGCCAACTACTGCCGACGCCATACAGTGACGTGCGTTCGGGTCGATGTTGTTCGAACGGAAGCCCGCTTTGAACAGCTTGGACGCGGCATAACCTTCCCAGATAGTCCACTGACCAGAACCGAACATACCGATCGATTCCGGCCCTTTTTCTTTCATGGCGGTTTTGAATTTCTCTTCCATCACATCGAAGGCCTGATCCCAGGTGATTGGGGTAAATTCGCCTTCTTTGTCATATTTACCGTTTTTCATACGCAGCAGCGGCTGCGTCAAACGGTCTTTACCGTACATGATCTTGGGCAGGAAATAGCCCTTAATGCAGTTCAGGCCACGGTTAACCGGTGCGTCCGGGTCGCCCTGACAGGCCACCACACGCCCCTGCTGCGTTCCGACCAGAACGCCGCAACCAGTACCGCAGAAACGGCACGGCGCTTTATCCCATTTAATGGCTTCCTGCTGACCAACAACGGCGCGGGCAACGCCCGGCACGCTGAGACCGGCAGCCGCCGCAGCGGCCGCAACGGCGTTAGCTTTCATAAAGCTACGACGACTGAGTTTCATGGTGTTTCCTCACCTTGCTCTTCCTGCTGGTGATAAACCAGCGACACCGCCAGCACGCCCTCTACGTTGCGTACTGACTCAATGGTTTGGATCAGCGTTTCGCTGTCTTCTGCTTCCACCACCACAATCAACTGACCGCTCGGCGCGTCGCTGACAGCAACTTCACAGCCGGGAAAGGCGTTCAGTTGGGTGCTGATGTCTGAAATTCGTTCGCTTTTGGCCTGCACGACCAGGCTGCAAACTTGCCAGTTAGTGTGCATGGAGATACTCCGCAGTTATGGCTGATACCGGACAGCTGGCTGCACATGCTCCACATCCGTTGCAAAGTTGGCTATTAAGTTGCGCCTGGTAGATCCCGGAGAGCGTCGGGCGAAAGATAATTGCCATTGGCTCACAGCTATCCTGACAGCGGCGGCATTCAACTGACTGATACGCCAGGCACGCGTCCCCGATGGTGAACTGCAAATCCCAGACCCTGGTGTGGCGCGGAGAAAATAGCGATTCGGGGCAAGCCTGCGCGCAGGCGTAACAGAAGCTGCACTCGTTATTTTTGAAATTAACGCTCGGATAGCCACCCGTGCCGCGTTGCAGAATGTTGTTTTCACAAGCATTAATACAGGCGTCGCAGCGGGTGCAATGGGTCAGAAAATGAGATTCATCACCGGACCAGGGCGGACGGATACCGTTACTGGCTTTGCGCCAGCGACCAGTGAGTATGCCCCGACGGGATGCATCAATCTTCACATTGACCTTCCATCATTAACGCGCTCTGAAAATTGAGAGCAACCAAATAGACCGCATAATTAATAAGCCATTTTTATAGCCGCTAAGATATTAAAGGATGTGTCAAAGATGCATACCCCGATCGGGGTAAAACCTGTAGCAGGATCAAAAGAGTGGCGGGAAGCGTGGCAAAAACGGGCTTTTGCTCACATTTCAAATGGTTATAAACATATTTATATAGCGATTAATTCACCAGAGATATTTCTGCTTGTTTGCTCCCTCATCAGAATTTAACACTAAAAGAGCAGGTAAAATTGTCTGAATGTTCTTTAAGTTATTCATAAAGCAAATTAATAAATCTGATGAATATGTTAACCTTCAGCGACATCATCGGTGAAAACCTATAAATGAAGAAGGAAAGCAAAAAAATGAAGACCATTCTACCTGCAGTATTGTTTGCCGCTTTCGCTACCACTTCCGCCTGGGCGGCAGAAAGCGTCCAGCCACTGGAAAAAATCGCGCCTTATCCACAAGCTGAAACAGGCATGAAGCGTCAGGTGATTCAGTTAACCCCGCAAGAAGATGAATCTACCCTGAAAGTAGAACTGTTAATCGGTCAGACGCTGGAAGTCGATTGCAATTTGCATCGTCTCGGCGGGAAGCTGGAAAGCAAAACGCTGGAAGGCTGGGGCTATGATTATTATGTCTTTGATAAAGTTAGCTCGCCGGTTTCCACGATGATGGCCTGCCCGGATGGCAAGAAAGAGAAGAAATTTGTCACCGCGTATCTGGGCGATGCTGGAATGCTGCGTTACAACAGCAAGCTGCCGATCGTGGTGTATACGCCAGACAATGTAGATGTGAAATACCGCGTCTGGAAGGCGGAAGAGAAAATTGACAACGCGGAAGTTCGCTAAACTGTTGTGAAGTACGGCACCCCGTTGGTTGGATAAGGCGGTTACGCCGCATCCAACATCTAACGCCCGAGCCGGTTGCCTGATGCGACGCTGGCGCGTCTTATCAGTATACGCCACATCCGGCATACCATGCCGGATGTGGCACATCATTACAACGCAATATCCGCCACTTCTTTTTGAACGGGTTGCGGTTTCAACTGCGGTTTCGGCGTACTATCTGCTGCTTGCGGTTTGTCGTATTTCAGCCCCAGCACTTCGCTGGTGTACTGCAACTCGCGTTCTGTTGCCGCTACATCACCGTTCAGCTTGCGTCCATAAGACGGAACGATCGCTTTCAACGTAGACTGCCATTGCGGGCTGGAAACGCGATCGCCAAATACTTTTTCCAGCAGATTCAACATAATCGGCGCGGCGGTTGACGCCCCTGGCGATGCCCCCAGCAGCGCCGCAATGGTCCCTTGCTGGTCACTGACCACTTCGGTACCCAGACGCAGTACGCCACCTTTCTCGGCATCACGCTTGATAATCTGCACACGCTGCCCCGCTTGCCACAAACGCCAGTCCTCTTTTTTCGCTTGCGGATAGTACTCTTTCAACGCTTCAAAACGATCCTCTTCACTCAACATCACCTGACTCACCAGATATTTCACCAGATCGAAATTATCCAGCCCGACGTGCATCATCGGCATCACGTTAGAGGTGGTGGTGGAACTCATCAGATCCCACAATGAACCGTTTTTGAGGAATTTGGTTGAGAAGGTGGCAAATGGCCCAAACAGCACTACGCGTTTACCGTCCAGAACACGGGTATCGATATGCGGAACCGACATCGGTGGTGCGCCAACGGATGCTTTACCGTAAACTTTCGCCAGATGGCGATTAACCACGTCTGGATTTTCCGAAACAAGGAACTGTCCGCCCACCGGGAAACCGGCGTAGTCTTTCGCTTCCGGAATCCCCGATTCCTGTAACAGCTTCAGCGCCGCACCGCCCGCGCCGATAAAGACAAATTTGGTGCGGATGTTCTGTGCAGTGCCGTTTTTCAGATCGGCAACGGTAACGGTCCAGGTGTTATCGTCATTACGCTTTAGGGCGCGGACTTCGCTGCTGAGTTGCAGCGAGAAGTTAGATTTCTTCTGTAAGGAAGCAATTAACTGGCGGGTGATCTCACCATAGTTCACATCAGTGCCAATTTCTGTTGCGGATCGCGCCCTTCCATCACTAACGGTGCCCACTCTTTGATCTGCGCGTGATCTTCAGAGTAACGCATACCGCGAAACAGCGAGCTTTGTTGCAACGCGGCGTAACGGGCGCGCAGGAAATTAACGTTATCCTCGCCCCAGACAAAGCTCATATGCGGAACGGTATTGATAAATGAACGCGGAGTACGCAGCACGCCGCGCTCGACCTGGTGCGCCCAGAACTGGCGGGAAATCTGAAATGCTTCGTTAATGGCGACTGCTTTTTCAATACTGATGCTGCCATCGGCGTTTTGCGGGGTGTAGTTCAGTTCCATCAGTGCAGAATGCCCGGTTCCGGCGTTGTTCCAGCCGTTCGAACTCTCCTGCGCGCCCCCCTCCAGGCGCTCCACCATGGTCATCGACCATTCAGGCTCCAGCTCGCGTAAATAGGTCCCCAACGTGGCGCTCATAATGCCGCCGCCAATCAACAGTACATCAGTTTCCTGCTCCTCGGACGCTTTCGCTTTTGCCGCCATCGAAACGGCATTAAGCCCCACGGCCATCGAGAAGAGCATGGCAGTCACTTTTTTCATCTTGTTAATGCCTTACTTTTAGTCGCTTTATTGCAGGTGAGATTTGCGCGGCATCAACGGTAACACTTAAGTAACAACATTTAAATAATGTTTATAAATTATATTCTAATTTTAGAAACATTATAATTTCGTTGATTAATTATAGGGTTATTAGAAATGAAGGGATTTTTAGCATATTGACCTGACGGCAGCAGTCCGCCAGGTCAGCGTCGTAATATTATGCCGTCCGGGCAACGGCATCACGCGAAGCGGCATCGCGCTCTTCGCCCGTCAGCTCGCTAAGTTGCCCATTGCGCATTTCCAGCAGGCGGTCGGCGTGGATAAAGTAATGATCATCATGACTGATAGCGAAAATAGTTTTACCCATCTCCTGCATCAGCGGCAGCAACACCTGATAAAACTCACGACGGAAGTGTGGATCCTGATCCGCCGCCCATTCATCCAGCAGGATAATATCGCGTTCTTCTGCCAGCGCCAGCAACAGCGGCACGCGTTTTTTCTGCCCTTTTGATAACTTCAGGTTAACAATACGCCCGTTGCTTAACTCAAGCTTATGAGCCATTTTCAGCTGCGCCAGCCACTTCTCAACCAGTTGCGGGTTAGCGGGTTGCCCCTCCGGCCCCAGCAGTTGATCAAACAGCCAGACATCGGTAAACACTGCCGAAAACAGTTTGCGATAATCTTCCGGTTGTTCGCCGCTGACAGGTTTGCCATCCAGCAAGATTTCGCCGCTTTGTGGCTGATACAAGCCCGTCAACAACATCGCCAGCGTCGATTTTCCGCTACCGTTGCCGCCAATCAGAAACAGCAGCTCGCCACGTTTGATGGTGAGATTAATCGGACCAACGGAAAACGCGTTATCCTGATAAGCAAACGTCACGTTACGCAGCTCCAGCGTTTGCCAGTTGGGAAACGCCTGCGGGCGCGGAAACTCAGCTTTGAAAGGCGCGAGCGCGAATTTGTTCAGCTTGTTAAACGCCACCTGCGCCGTCAGCAGCGTCGGCAATGCGCCAACCGCCGAAAGCAGCGGCGTACGCAGGAATAACAGCGTCAACGAATAGGTCGCAGCAACGTTGGTATCAGCCCAACCGAGACTGTTCGCCATCCAGAACACCAGGCCGATAGCGCCCAGCATCATGATGTTTGACCAGTTCACGGCACTAAGATGGAAGGTGTCTGCGCGAATAATATGATGGCGATACTCTTGCGCATCGGGGATGTAGAGGTTGTTAAACACATACTCGGCGCGTTCCCGGTTCAGAGTCAGCTCTTTGCGCCCTTCAAGTACAGTTTGAAAATCCGTGTACAGCTTGTCTTCGGTTTCACGTAGGGTCGCCATATGTTTGTACACCCGCGCCACCAGCACAAAACCGCCCCAGATGGTGATCGCCATCCAGATAGCCGTTACCAGCAACATTTTGCCCGACAGCATCCACAGATACGCCGATGAACCGATAGTGAGAATGATCCCCTGCCCCAGTTCCGGCAGACGCACAAAAGCAATGGTGATATTGCGCACATCGCTGGTTAATCCCGCCAGCAACGAGGCGCTACCGAGTTGTTCAATGCGCTCGACGTGGGTATCCAGAATCCGCTTGATAAATTCACTACGCAGTCGGTAAACGAAGTGATGCCCCAAAGTGGTGAGCGCCAGTTGCGATCCGAGAGTGACTGCCATCAACAGCAGCAATAATCCCAGAAACTCCGGTAACACCAGCAGACTGGTATCCGCCGTTTCGATAAGGCGCTGATTGATAAAAGCAATTAAGCCAATGCCTAATGCCGCACTGGCGAGGCTTAGCGCCATCACACTGATAAATGGCCAGCGATACTGCCGCCAGACAAGTACAAGAAGTTCCATGCAGAAAACCCGGACAATGAATTACAGCCCGCAGTTTAAACATCTTCGCGCGCACAGCAATAATAATTCTTATTTTTATTCTTTTTTACCTGCCTGACGGAATGTCAGGTTGTAGCGGCAGTCGGTGGTGAGTGGATGAAACCCCGCTTTCAACGGTTGAATACCGTGATAAAACAGCCGCGATTCACCGCCCCAGGCCACCAAATTGAAAAATCGCGGGTAAGCCCAGAGAAACAGAAACAATTGGCGCGCGCAGATCCGGTTCGTCTTTATCCTGATGCAGCGACAGTTTCGCGCTAGGAGCGTAGCGGTTGATAAGACAAGCATCTGGCTGGAAATCTGGATAGCCCGCCGCCGTAGCCGCACGTTGACATAAATCATGAAAGCTTTGTGGCATGGCGGGCCACGGTTTATTTGTTTGCGGATCAATGGGCGAATAGAGATAACCTTGCCGATGGGTCGTCCAGCCCAGATGCCCACAGTTGGTCATCGCCACCGACATGGTATATCCGCCTGGAGCGACCATCTGGCGAAACGGCGACTGGCTGGCAACGTCATTAATATCGCGGATTAGTTGCTCCGCAGCATTAAAAGCAAAACGCCGTAAAATTACCGCACCAGCCGCCAGTGGCTCTTGCCACGGTTCAGCATCGGCAAACAGATCCAACATTACCTCTCCTCATTTTCAGCTTCGCGGCGCAGCAGTTGCGCTTTACGCGACACGCCCCAGCGGTAACCGGAAAGTGTGCCATCACCACGGACCACTCGATGACAGGGTATTACGATAGCCAGCTTGTTGGCGGCACAGGCGCTGGCAACGGCCCGTACCGCTTTCGGTTTGCCGATGGCGTTAGCCAGTTGCTGATAACTGACGGTTTCACCACAAGGTATCGTGCGCAGTGCCTGCCAGACTTGTTGCTGAAAAGCAGTGCCGCGAATATCCAGCGGTAACGTCAGCGGCGTATCGCGTTGATTGAGGCTGGCGATCACTTCACGCACATGTTGCTGAAACGTCAGATCGGCAGGCGCGTTGTCGGCAGCGGGAAACATCTGCTGCAACTCGCTGATTAATGTCGCGTCATCATCGCCCAGCAATATCGCGCAAATCCCCCGCTCGCTTTCTGCCACCAGGCAACGACCCAGCTCACAATCAGCCAGCGCGTAACGCACCGCCAGATTTTCGCCACCGTGACGGAATTGTTTAGCCGTCATGCCCAGCGTTTCATCGGCTTTGCGGTAGTAACTGCTGCTGTCGGGGAATCCGGCGTTAAGAATAGACGTCGTCACGCTCTCCCCTTTCGCCAGCGATTCGCGCAAACGGCGAGCGCGCCAGGCCTGTTGCCAGGCTTTAGGCGTCATTCCGGTAGTAGCTTTAAACAACCGATGTAGATGAAATGGACTCATCGCCACCTGGTCGGCTAAGGCTTCCAGCGTTACAGGCGTTTCCTGTTCCAGCAGTCGACACGCGTGGGTGATTTTATCCAACCGATGTTGCCGGGGATTGGCTTTGTCTGGCTGACAACGTTTGCAGGGGCGAAATCCGGCGGCGAGTGCCTCGCTGGCATTTGCGTAGAAGGAGACATTTTCCCGCAAGGCATGTCTGGCGCGGCAAGACGGACGGCAAAAGATACCCGTGGTGCGCACGGCGAAAACGAATTCGCCGTCGGCATCCGGGTCGCGGGCTAAGACAGATTGCCAGCGTTGATCGTCAGTTAAGCATGTGGCGTTTTTCATAATCAGCTCCCTGGTTAAGGATAGCCTTTAGTCTGCCCGGTCACCATCACGCAAAAACCAACAATCTTGCGCTTTAATTTTTTTCGCTGACAAGGAAGCTTTTAAACTGTGGTGACATCCAGGTTTTAAAGCTATCGCCTTCTTTGGTGATCATATAAACCGCCAGCCCTTCCCGGCGAACAACCTCTTTGGCTTTCTCCGGCCCGAGTACCATCAAGCCAGTATCCCAGGCATCGGCTTCCAGCGCCGTCGGAGCAATCACCGTCACGGATACCAGATTGTGTTCGATGGGACGCCCGGTTTGCGGATCGATAACATGGGAAAGACGTTTGCCGTCCAGTTCGTAATAGTTACGGTAGCTGCCAGAAGTGCTAATCCCATGACCGTTGATATCCACCACAGCCTGAACCGCGTTTTCTTTATCGGTTGGTTTTTGAATCGCTACCCGCCACGGCTGGCCTTCACCGTTCATACCACGGCTGTTCAGCGCGCCGCCCACCGACACCAGATAGCGGGAAATCCCTTCCTGCTCCATCAAGCGTGCCAGGTGATCCGCCGCATAACCTTCACCGACGGTGGAGAGATCGACATATAAATCCGGCAGGTCTTTTTGCAGATATTGCTGATGCGACTGATTGATGACCGTCAGGTGCTGTAAGCCGGTTTTGGCTTTCATCGCATCGATCTGTTCCTGGCTCGGAATTTGAACCGGCTGTTGTTCCGGGCCAAAGCCCCACAGATTCACCAGCGGCCCGACGGTAATATCCATCGCACCATCGGTCCTTGCCCCAATGCGCAGCGAGGTGGTGACGATATCGGCCATCGCTTCACTTACCGGCCACGGCGACAAACTTTGCGAGTCGTTAAAGCGCATCAGCGCGGAATCTTTTTTATAGGTCGAAAGCAGCTGATCGTCGGCGTCCAGCTGGGTCTGAATCTTTTCTTTAAGTTCGGCACTGCGTTTGGCATCAATGCCCGGGATGCTGGCACGCCAGAAGGTACCCATGGTTTTGCCTTCAAGAACGGTAACTTCAGTAGCGTGGGTTTTGGCGGGTTGTGGTTTTTGATCGCAACCAACAAAGAAGAGCGCGGCAACCAGCAGTGCCACGCGGGTAAAGCTTATTTCCATACGTGATTATCCTCATGCGAACGGTCGCAAGAGTACACCAAAAAACTGTGTTTGTACGCTGAAAACAATGAAAAAAGGGCCCGCAGGCCCTTTGTTCGATATCCATCGAGATTAGAACTGGTAAACCAGACCCAGAGCTACGATGTTATCAGTGTTGATGCCAGCGTCACGAGTGAACTGGTTGTCGTCCAGCAGGTTGATTTTGTAGTCAACGTAGGTGGACATGTTTTTGTTGAAGTAGTAGGTCGCACCAACATCAACATATTTCAGGATATCTTCGTCGTCGTAGTTACGACCATTGATGACACCCAGGTTTTTACCTTTAGACTGCAGGTAAGCTAGGGACGGACGCAGACCGAAGTCGAACTGGTACTGAGCAACAGCTTCGAAGTTCTGTGCTTTGTTCGCCCAACCCAAGTTGCCTACGCGAGTTGCGTTGTAGGTCTGGGTGTACTGAGCAGCTAGGTAGATGTTGTTCGCGTCGTATTTCAGACCACCGGTGTAGGTTTCAGCGCGGTCGCCATTACCGATGTAACGCTCATCATAACGGTTCAGACCGAAGTTCTGGTCATCAGTACGTTTGGAGCTGGAAACTGCAGCACCGATACCGAAGCCTTCGTAATCATAAGTAATAGAACCGCCAACGCCGTCACCGTTCTGACGCAGAGCTTCACGACCGTTGTTGGTCATGCCTTCACCTTCCGGGCTACCGTTTTTGCCCTGATACTGAACAGCGAAGTTCAGACCGTCAACCAGACCAAAGAAGTCGGTGCTACGGTAGGTTGCGAAGCCGTTACCACGCTGCTGCATGAAGTTGTCAGAACCGTAAGTGTCACCACCGAATTCTGGCAGTACGTCGGTCCAGGAAGTTACGTCGTAAACTACGCCGTAGTTACGACCGTAGTCGAAAGAACCTACATCCTGGAATTTCAGACCTGCGAATGCCACACGGGTCCAGGAGTTGTTTTCGTTTTCAGCGCTGTTGCCCTGGATCTGATATTCCCACTGGCCGTAACCGGTCAGCTGGTCAGTAACCTGAGTTTCACCTTTGAAGCCAAGACGCATGTAGGTCTGGTCGCCATCTACAGACTTGTCGTCAGAGAAATAGTGCAGGCCGTCTACTTTACCGTACAGATCTAATTTGTTGCCGTCTTTGTTGTAAACTTCAGCAGCGTTTGCTGCTCCTGCTACCAGCAGAGCTGGGACCAGGAGGGACAGTACTTTAACTTTCATGTTATTAACCCTCTGTTATATGCCTTTATTTGCTTTTTTATGCCACTGCATACTGATTAACCCTCATTAATCAGTCGGCAAGTCCATTCTCCCCAAAAATGCAGAATAATCCAACACGAATATGATACTAAAACTTTTAAGATGTTTCATTTATCGCTACAGATGTTTCAAAATGTAAATACAAGGGAACTTTTTAAGATTATTGCGGAATGGCGAAATAAGCACCTAACATCAAGCAATAATAATTCAAGGTTAAAATCAATAACTTATTCTTAAGTATTTGACAGCACTGAATGTCAAAACAAAACCTTCACTCGCAACTAGAATAACTCCCGCTATCATCATTAACTTTATTTATTACCGTCATTCATTTCTGAATGTCTGTTTACCCCTATTTCAACCGGATGCCTCGCATTCGGTTTTTTTACCCTTCTTTACACACTTTTCATTATTCTGTGCTACCACAGAAAAACTATAACGCTTGTTAACTATTTCACAAATAATTAACATCAGCATAATTTCCAGCAATCTTTGTTTATTTACAATTAATTTCGTTGGGCTTTTTGTAGGTTATTTGTACAGCAAAATGGCGCTTGTACATCTATTTCCCCCCATACAGGATGATAAATATCACGGGAGAATAGAGAATCATCAATCAGGTAAGAGTCTGGAATTTCACACTGTACCCTTTATACTGCCCTATCACTTCGCGAAGTTTTAACAGGTCATAAACACGAATGCGTCAGAAAGAGACAACGGCCACGACCCGCTTTTCACTCCTACCGGGGAGCATTACCCGCTTCTTTTTACTGTTGATCATTGTGTTACTGGTGACGATGGGGGTAATGGTACAAAGTGCCGTTAACGCCTGGCTGAAAGATAAAAGTTACCAGATTGTCGACATTACCCACGCAATCCAAAAGCGCGTCGATACCTGGCGTTACGTGACCAGGCAGATCTACGACAACATTGCCGCGACGACCTCCCCCTCCTCCGGCGAAGGTTTACAAGAGACGCGCCTGAAACAGGATGTCTACTATCTGGAGAAACCACGCCGCAAAACGGAAGCGTTAATCTTTGGCTCTCACGACAACTCAACGCTTGAGATGACTCAGCGGATGTCCACTTATCTGGATACATTGTGGGGTGCAGAAAATGTACCGTGGTCGATGTATTACCTGAATGGTCAGGATAACAGTCTGGTGCTGATCTCAACCCTACCCCTTAAAGATCTCACCTCCGGATTTAAAGAATCGACCGTCAGTGACATTGTTGATTCACGTCGTGCAGAAATGTTGCAACAGGCCAACGCCCTCGATGAACGCGAAAGTTTTTCTAACATGCGCCGCCTGGCCTGGCAGAACGGTCATTACTTTACCTTGCGTACCACGTTCAACCAGCCGGGACATCTGGCAACGGTCGTGGCTTTTGATCTGCCGATTAATGATTTGATCCCACCGGGTATGCCGCTGGACAGTTTCCGCCTTGAGCCAGACGCGACGGCAACGGGAAACAATGATAATGAGAAAGAAGGGACGGATAGCGTCAGTATCCACTTTAACAGTACGAAGATTGAAATCTCCTCGGCACTCAACTCTACCGATATGCGCCTGGTCTGGCAGGTTCCTTATGGCACCTTATTGCTGGATACGTTGCAAAACATTCTGCTGCCACTGCTGCTGAACATCGGTTTGCTGGCGCTGGCGTTATTTGGCTATACCACATTCCGCCATTTCTCCAGCCGCAGTACAGAAAGCGTCCCCAGCACGGCGGTCAATAACGAATTGCGCATTTTACGGGCAATTAATGAAGAGATAGTCTCACTGTTGCCGCTCGGCCTGCTGGTTCACGATCAGGAATCGAACCGCACTGTCATAAGTAACAAAATTGCCGATCATTTGCTGCCGCATCTGAATCTGCAAAACATCACCACCATGGCGGAACAGCATCAGGGGATTATTCAGGCGACGATCAATAACGAGCTGTATGAGATCCGCATGTTCCGCAGCCAGGTCGCGCCGCGCACACAAATTCTCATTATTCGCGATCAGGATCGCGAAGTGCTGGTAAACAAGAAACTCAAGCAGGCGCAGCGTCTGTATGAGAAAAACCAGCAGGGGCGGATGACCTTTATGAAAAACATTGGCGATGCGCTGAAAGAACCCGCACAGTCCCTGGCGGAGAGTGCGGCTAAACTCAACGCCCCGGAAAGCAAACAACTGGCGAATCAGGCAGATGTGCTGGTGCGGCTGGTCGAAGAAATACAGTTAGCGAACATGCTTGCGGATGATAGCTGGAAAAGTGAGACGGTGCTGTTCTCCGTGCAGGATTTAATTGATGAAGTTGTGCCTTCAGTGTTGCCTGCCATCAAGCGTAAAGGTCTGCAACTGCTGATTAACAATCATCTGAAAGCACACGATATGCGCCGCGGCGATCGCGATGCCTTACGACGTATTTTGCTGCTACTGATGCAATATGCCGTGACCTCAACGCAATTGGGAAAAATCACCCTTGAGGTTGATCAGGATGAGTCCTCTGAAGACCGCCTGACATTCCGCATTCTGGACACGGGAGAAGGCGTAAGTATTCATGAAATGGATAATTTGCACTTCCCGTTTATCAACCAGACCCAAAACGATCGTTATGGAAAGGCGGACCCGCTGGCATTCTGGCTGAGCGATCAACTGGCACGTAAACTGGGCGGTCATTTAAACATCAAAACGCGGGATGGGCTTGGTACACGCTACTCTGTGCATATCAAAATGCTCGCCGCTGACCCGGAAGTTGAAGAGGAAGAAGAGCGTTTACTGGATGATGTCTGCGTAATGGTGGATGTTACTTCGGCAGAAATTCGGAATATTGTCACTCGCCTGTTAGAAAATTGGGGTGCAACCTGTATCACACCCGATGAAAGATTAATTAGTCAAGATTATGATATCTTTTTAACGGATAATCCGTCTAATCTTACTGCCTCTGGCTTGCTTTTAAGCGATGATGAGTCTGGCGTACGAGAAATTGGGCCTGGTCAATTGTGCGTCAACTTCAATATGAGCAACGCTATGCAGGAAGCGGTCTTACAATTAATTGAAGTGCAACTGGCGCAGGAAGAGGTGACAGAATCGCCTCTGGGCGGAGATGAAAATGCGCAACTCCATGCCAGCGGCTATTATGCGCTCTTTGTAGACACAGTACCGGATGATGTTAAGAGGCTGTATACTGAAGCAGCAACCAGTGACTTTGCTGCGTTAGCCCAAACGGCTCATCGTCTTAAAGGCGTATTTGCCATGCTAAATCTGGTACCCGGCAAGCAGTTATGTGAAACGCTGGAACATCTGATTCGTGAGAAGGATGTTCCAAGAATAGAAAAATACATCAGCGACATTGACAGTTATGTCAAGAGCTTGCTGTAGCAAGGTAGCCTATTACATGAACAATATGAACGTAATTATTGCCGATGACCATCCGATAGTCTTGTTCGGTATTCGCAAATCACTTGAGCAAATTGAGTGGGTGAATGTTGTCGGCGAATTTGAAGACTCTACAGCACTGATCAACAACCTGCCGAAACTGGATGCGCATGTGTTGATTACCGATCTCTCCATGCCTGGCGATAAGTACGGCGATGGCATTACCTTAATCAAGTACATCAAGCGCCATTTCCCAAGCCTGTCGATCATTGTTCTGACTATGAACAACAACCCGGCGATTCTTAGTGCGGTATTGGATCTGGATATCGAAGGGATCGTGCTGAAACAAGGTGCACCGACCGATCTGCCGAAAGCTCTCGCCGCGCTGCAGAAAGGGAAGAAATTTACCCCGGAAAGCGTTTCTCGCCTGTTGGAAAAAATCAGTGCTGGTGGTTACGGTGACAAGCGTCTCTCGCCAAAAGAGAGTGAAGTTCTGCGCCTGTTTGCGGAAGGCCTCCTAGTGACCGAGATCGCTAAAAAGCTGAACCGCAGTATTAAAACCATCAGTAGCCAGAAGAAATCTGCGATGATGAAGCTGGGCGTCGAGAACGATATCGCCCTGCTGAATTATCTCTCTTCTGTGACCTTAAGTCCGGCAGATAAAGACTAATCATCTGTAGGCCAGATAAGACGCGTTAGTGTCTTATCTGGCATTTGCACCGATTGCCGGATGCGGCGTAAACGCCTTATCCGGCCTACGATTCCCATTATTTCAACAGATTACATTAAAGTAGGCCAGATAAGACGCGTCAGTGTCTTATCTGGCATTTGCACTGAATGCCGGATGCGGCGTAAACGCCTTATCCGTCCTACGAATCCCGCGATTTCCTGACCCTCTCGGCATATACCGTCAGCGTCTTTTTTATCACATCCAGCGTTACCGGCTTCGAGAGGCAGCTGTCCATACCGGACTCCAGACACCGCTGCTTCTCTTCAGCCAACGCATTAGCAGTTACTCCGATTACCGGCAACGTCAGTCCCAACTGACGAATGCGTTGCGTCAAGCGGTAACCATCCATATTTGGCATGTTGACGTCGCTAAGCACGATATCAATATGATTCTTACTAAGTACATTAAGCGCATCGACGCCATCATTCGCGGTTTTACATTGATAGCCCAACGATCCCAACTGATCTGCCAGCAGACGTCGGTTAATCGGATGATCATCCACGACCAGAATCATCATATCGTCGTTATCGCTGACCGCTTTGTCCGTCGACGGCAGAGCGTTAGCAGGATCGTCGCTCTCCATCTCGATCAAATAAATACGCGCCAACAATGCCGGTAGCTCATGCGGAGCAGCCACACTGTGTACCCACTCCCCTGGCGCTTTCTCCAGCGGAATACCAATATGGCGACGACAGAAGGTCACTACCGCTCTGCCCTGCCATTTTTTACTCACTACCTCGTCAGTGATTAACACATCTTCGGGAGTCGGTTCCTGCCCTTCGTATGTTGTAACGACGATGCCGCTGCGCTGCAAACTGGTTTCCAGGAACTGACAGAGCGACGCATTGCGGACCGCCAGCCAGCAGCGTTTACCACTCAACCCTTCCACGCCTTTTTTCTGCGGGTACTGAGCGCCGTACAACGGAATACGCACGGTAAACTGGCTGCCCATTCCCGGTTCTGAATCTACCGAGATATCGCCGTCCATCATGCTGATCAGTTTTTCACAAATCGCCAGACCCAGACCGGTCCCCTGGAAGTTTCGCTGTACGCCCGTTCCAACCTGGAAGAAGGGATCAAACAAGCGCACCACTTCTTTCGCCGGAATCCCCACGCCGGTATCGCGAACACGGATAGAGAGATAATCGCCATCAGCGCGAACATGCAAAACTATACAGCCGGTATCGGTGAATTTTATGGCGTTACTCAACAGGTTGGAGATGACCTGCTGTAAACGCATCGGGTCGCCATTTAAGGCCACTGGCACATCCGGTTCAATAAAGCAGTACAAGCCTAACTGCTTGCGTACCACCAGCGGTAAATAGTTGGCGGTGATGTGGTTCATCACTTCACGCGGTGAAAACTCACGCGGTTCGATCTTCAACTGTTCCGATTCAATCTTCGAGAAATCGAGAATATCGCTGATAATTTTCAACAACAGGCTGGAAGAGTTGTTCATTGCCGTCACCAGACGATCGACGCCTTTCGGTAACTCTTTGGTTTGCAACAGATCCAGGTTACCGATAATGCCATACAGCGGCGTTCGCAGCTCATGACTGACGGTGGCAAGGAACATCGATTTTGACTGGCTCGCCTGTTCCGCTGCTTGTGCCATCTCCTGCAACGACTCTTCCATCTTCACGCGCGAAGAAACATCCACCAGCACACAAATGGCCACGTTTTCATTACGATAGCGCGAATGGACGAAGCTGATTTGCAGATTGGTATTGTTGCTGGTCAGGACATCAACAAAATTGACCTGCTGCCCACAGATAATTTGCGTCAGTCGTTGGCGGTCCTCATGCGTAAGCATATTGAGATAGGTATGCGCCAGTTCGTTACTTAAAATATTGACGCCATCAGCGGTACGCAAAATGCAGATACCCACTGGCGCGGAGGCGACAATCTTGCGATTGAACTGCTCATGTTCTTCCAGTCGCAGGGCGTCGCTTTCCGCCGGAATGAAAATACGTCGCTCGTACATCCGCGCGAGAGTAAACAATGCAGCTCCGGCAAGCACATTCAGCAAAATTGCGTTAAGGATCAACATGCGAATGCGTTCCAGCACCTTATCAACCGGCACCGAATACACGATGCTTAGCGATGAGGGTGGCAGATTTTTCTTCAGCACCAGCTCCCGGAACCCTTCCGTATAGCCAAACCAGGAGCGTTCCTGCATCCAGCGAGGATCGCCCTTAATTTTACTTTCTGGTCCGGTAAGCGAAATCAGGGTATGACCATTTTCATCAAGAATGGTAACCCCCATCGGCAACGTACCCGGTAAGAAAAAGTTCTCCATCCGGATGGTCTGCTCGACACCCAAAAGCGCCTGCAACCGGTTCGCCAGATAAACTGGCGTCAACGCGTAAAAATACCCGACGCCAGGGCGCGGACCTTCGCTGATCCAGTAGAGGTTACTGCCGCTATCATCTTGTGGTGCATTTCGATATTTATTGATGCGTTCATGCAACGCTTTCAACGCGGTATCGCGTTCCACTGGCATATCACGCAGACCGAAATTGGCCATGCAGAGGTTATCACTGCCGATTAAAAATACCCGGTTGAGATCGTAAGCCGCAGAAAAATTATCGCGCCAGTAGCGCATAAACCACGCCAATGACTCCAGAGAACCTCGCCAGGTGTTACTCATTGCGGAACAATCGGAGTCGGCAAACAGCGGTTCAAACGCAGGCACATCCGCCTGCGTTTCTCGTCCACGCGGGGAAAGCACACCGTTTTCTGCCGATAAGCGATTTTCGGCGATGTACTTAAGCTCTTTCATCACATCAGAGGTGCGTTGAATAAAGCGCTGAGCCTGATCGGAACTCAGATTAAATTCCTGACGAATTTCCGATTCTCGCTGATGTAACGCATTAACGATGTAAAAAACGGATGAAAAAGCAATCAACAGCCAGAGCACTAACGCCAATGCTCTGAACATGTAGCGCGAGGCTTTCAGGGTTGTACGAAAAGAAGCAAGGTATTTCAAAGGGGCGAAGCTCCGCCTCAGGTGACCGATGGAGTGTGGTTAAGGTAGCGGTAAAAGCGTGTTACCGCAATGTTCTGTCACCATTGCAATAATGCGTATCGCTTAGAAACCATTGCCTTAACCAGGAAAGCCGGAGTAGATGGACAGTTCTCAGTACGAAAAATAAGAAATGACCAATCTGCCGACGCTTGTTAATGGTTATATCCTGGCGTCGGCAGATCGCCCAGCAGTCTTATCTGAAAAAAGAGAGAGCCAGGTTGTGTGAAGGGATGGATCACCAGTCAAAACTTTTCACCAGCGTCAGCTCGCCAGCATTACGCATCGGTACAATAAATGTTTCCTGTTTCTCATTGACCGATCCTTCATCGGTGATCAGCGTCAGTTGGGCGGTCGTCAATTCCGTTTCGCTGCGCCCACCATAGTAGTTGATATACACCTGATAGCGCCCGTGAACTGGTGCTGGCATGGCGAAAATCTCGGGTCCGTACCCCGTCGTGACATCCATATCCAGTGCACCACTGTTTTTCAGCACGGTGTTACCGTACCAGGCGTGTTCGCCATCGGGCGTGACAACATGGAGATCGAGATCGGTATTGTCCATATCCCACGAGAGAACCAGCCGTAAACGTGCACGAATAGTTCCTGTACCCGGCGTTGAGTAAAACTGCATTTTTTGCCGGCTTTGCCCATCCGGGCTGATGACCTGCACGCTGTTGCTGCCTTCAGTGAAAATATAAGGGCGTGCAAATGAACCATCGGATTCAATTCTCTGCGGCATACTGGCACCGTTGACCACCAGCCGGCCCTGCTGAACTTTACCCGCCGCAGCATAATTCTTTATTTTGCCGCTGATCTGCGCTGAGATATTTTGATCATCTGCCATGTTGACGGACGACGCCGGGTAATTGATCGATTGTGAAAAACTGGCATCTTCGCCCTCTGCCGGATGCCAGCCAGAGAGCGGTGCGTCAATCTCGACTTCCTGCACACCTTCACTGTGAGCGACAGGCGAAAGTGCCACCAGTAACAACGGAAGAAAAATCTTTCGCATAGCATTAGTCCATTAATAATTGTCGGGTCAGCGTTTCGATATAGTTCTCATCAAGCCCGGTGGGATAACCATCAAAGGCCAAGTGCAGATACTCATGGGTTAAATCCAGCCGATCCTGAAGCGTAAAGAAGTTACGAATAAACAGCCGTTTCTGCTGCCGATCGGTATAGGGGAAACCTGAGACTAAACGACAGACCGCAAACACGTCTGGTTCGTTGTACCCCGTCTCGCCTTGTAATATACGCCGCCACTGCGGCATTTTTTTCGCCAGCCAGGCTTTCGCTTTGGGTAATAACTGGCAGGTTGAGCGTGGAGCTCCCCAGCGGCTAAGGCTGTTGTCGGGATAAGCAAACGCGAGTATCTGGTCGTAACGCTCCCCCTGCCCCGCCTGGGCCGTGGCTTGCCGCCAGGAAAGTGTCCCTTCGGTAGCGCGACTGCCATGATAATGAACCGGATCGCCTGCATAGATGAGCTCCTGCGTCCAGGCGGTCATCGTTCGCGCCCCCGTGGTCGCTGGCGAAGCAGAAACACGCTGCGTGGCGCTGCTGCCGGGGATGGTCAGGCAATCACCTTCCCGATTGGCGTTTTGCTGTAAAAAAGTACGTATCGCCACAGTCATGGCTTTCGCTGCCTCAGGTGGCGTACTTTTCGCCTCGCGATCCAGAACTCTGGCAACGTACTCTTCACGATCGAGATGCGACTGCAATTTCAGTTTGCCCTTTTCGCTCAGTAAGGTCGTCTCACCGTGGCTGACAAACGTAATGTGGTTACCATTAGTAAACGTCACACGATAGCGCCCATTAAGTACGCTGGGTTTTACTGCCGTCGTACTCTTTTCCGCTGTGATTTTCTTCAGCGGATAGCGGGCAAACAGCTCCACCTCTACACATTGCCCACTGGCAACCTGCGTCGGCACTGGCAAAACCCGATTAAGCACCGTCGCATAACGGGTTAGTACCGTTTTGCTGGTGCCACTGCCAGTAACCCACAGCGGTGTACCATCGGTTAACCAGCCAGCAAAACCACCCTGACGGATTTCCTGTTTATCATCGGCAAACCAGCTCCAGGTTTTCACCCGTACCCGACTACCGAGCATGGATGAGACACCGATTTTCGCCTCGTCCAGCACCACATCCAGTAAGACTTCCTGAGCTTTGTTTTGCGCAGGTAACGTCGCTAATGAATCAAGCAGCGATTTAACCGTTACCGAGGTTTCTGGCTTCAGCGTTGTAAGAGACGCTAACCACGCAGGTGCCTGACGCTGTTGCCAGTATTGCCCCCACACATCTGCGCCAATATGCAACCGCTGCGGCGCAAAATAGAGCCCACAGGAACGTACCAGCGCGGTATCGCGCGTTATGCTCTCCCCAGCCTGACAACAATAAACCTCTTCCGGGGAGTTTCCGCGACACTGGTAGGGCTGCTCCGGTTGATGGGTATCCTCCAGCCAGGCGTAAACATACAGTTTCCACAAACTCCCTAACGGCGTGGTGAGCGAGTCAGGTAATGCTGAGACTTTGGTCACGCCTGATGACGACAGCTGATACAGTTGATCGTGCTGCGCACCGCGCAGCACCAGTTGTAACGGCGTCTCCTCCGCAAGCGTTGGCAGAGTAACCAACGCCAATAGCCAGACGATTCTGCGCCAGTTCACTTATTTCACCTGCATCCCGGTCCATTCACTCCCTGCCGCGACACTTTGCTGCGCAGGTGCATAGGAACGCACATAACGAGCAGGAGGCAGAACGAATTGCCCTTTTTGCGAGAAGCGCAGCAAATGGCGGAAAGTGACCGTTCCCGTCAGTTCTTTCACCGGCACCATATAGGCCAGTTCGCCCATTTCATTACGCGCTTTTTCCAGCAATTGCCCCTGCTGTTCCGCGGCGTTGGGTTTATTGACTGAAATGCCCCATGTTGTGCGCTCAACGTCGGCTCCCGGCGGGAGCGGTACTTCCACCTGACCATAGCGCAGAACTGCATCCTGCTCGCAGGTAAGCGTAATTTCATCGAGATACAGCGCATCGCTGTCAATCTCATTGCTGGTCACCGGCTGCAGAGTAAAGCTCATCTCTTCTTCACCGGGGATAAGCCGATACAACTGGCGTTCAACGGTCACCGGAATGTTACTTTGTTGAGCCGTTTTTGCCGGTTCACGCCAGCGGACCTGCACATTTTGCGGCGATAATTCGTCACCAAAAGAGAGAATGTCCGGCACACCCTGACCAACCCAACGCCAGTCTTCGCCCCCTCCAGTTAACTTATGTTTAGCCCATGCGCCCGCAGGCGCAGGCAAAACAACTGGAGGCATTGTCGCCATATATTTCGCCAGCCAGTTCATGGCCAGCGCGCGCTCAATAGTGGATTGCTCAGCGGTCAAACCATTAAAATAGCGGCCGTCTGGGTAGCGTCACCACCGCTATTGAGCAGCACAACCGTGTGCGCCAGCGGCTGATTGCTGTTTGCCGCTTTATCCCACGCATATTGCTGAACCTGTGGCATCACCGTGGACTTCAACTGCGCTTTTTTCAGCAACGTCATGGTTAAGACGTTTGCCACCGCATCTGCCAGTGGAGATTCCGGTGTATCGAGGATCAGGCTGTCATTGATATCGCGGATGTCTTCCTCAGAGAAATCTTCATCTTTAGTTCCGCGCCGGGCGATAGCTTCATCCCCCCCTTTCAACAACGTTTTGCACGGCAGATTCATCTCCTGTGCCCACGCCAGCACCAGCGCCCGATGCAATAACGGCATGTTATCCGCCTGCTCGGCATAACTGTCGAGCATATGCTGCCAGTATTCCGGTTGTTGCGTTACGCCGAGCGCCTGGCTGGCCTGCCAATCGGCGTACCATGCCCATGCCGTAAGGAAGGCGTCACCATTGCCATCTTCACCCCACCAGGTAAAGCGCGCTCCGGGCCCCGCCAGTTGCATCAGCCGCAGACGGTTATCCTGAATCATCTGACGAATGTCGTTAGCGGCGGCACTTTGATGATCGGCAAGCGAACGCCAGGCGAGACTGAGCGGGATCAGACGGCTACCGGTGTTGATCACCCCACCCCACGGTTCATCGACTAACGCATCAAGATTGTTGCGGAAAATCTCCTGCGGCGTTTCACTACTTTGTAGCCGGATATTACTCGCCTGCTCGGGCAACATCAGCGCGTTCTCGCCACCGCCGAGCATGACATTTTTCTGCTGTTCAACGGGCCAGCTGTTGTCCACAAAAGACAGTTTTGTGCTAATGCTGTCCTGCACTTGCCCATTTTGTTGCAGTTCTGCACTTAACAAGCCAGATTGCTGAATATTCTGCGTCAGCGAAATATAATTCGCCCCTTTGTGCAGCGTCAGCGTCTGGCGCATCTCAGCGCCTGCAAATTTAGTCACCAGCGCCACCGGTTCGTTATCCTGCTGACTGAAGATAAACAGTCCTGCCGCCGGTTTGTCGCCCACGCGATACACCGTTGGCATACTCCACTTCATGTAGAGATTTTTTTCCGAACGCAGATAAGCACGCCCCTGCCCGACCAGCCCGTCGCCGTTCATCCCACGCGCGGTGATACGCCAGCGGGTTAACGAATCAGGCATCAGGAACGTGAAATACGCTTTGCCTTGTTTATCGGTTGTGAGTGACGGCATCCATGCCGCGGTATCCACCTCTTCACGCCGTGGACGTTCAGGCATTTTTACTCGCCGCTCGCTGCGGTTAGTCGCGCCAGGCGCAACCGGCTCGCTGGAGAGCGCCTGGTCATAGCTGATAAACGACAGACTGGAGCTGGTACGCACATTGTTACGCCCCAGCGGATAGAAAAATTTGCCGATATTCGGCGCGATTTCTGGTTGCAGCGCGTAGATCATTTCATCGACCACGCCTACCGTTAGCTGCGCAGAAACAGGTTTACCTTTCAGCGACGAGGTTAATT
>NZ_JBQZXE010000010.1:0-60681 GCF_053555855.1 Shigella sp. SIG3 | reverse complement strand
GACATCAATATCCTTAAAGTAAATAAGACTATTCCTGACTATTATTGATAAATGGTTTTAAACCCGCCCGTTAATTAACTCACCAGCTGAAATTCACAATAATTAAGTGATATCGACAGCGCGTTTTTGCATTATTTTGTTACATGCGGCGATGAATTGCCGATTTAACAAACACTTTTCTTTGCTTTTGCGCAAACCCGCTGGCATCAAGCGCCACACAGACGTAACAAGGACTGTTAACCGGGGAAGATATGTCCTAAAATGCCGCTCGCGTCGCAAACTGACACTTTATATTTGCTGTGGAAAATAGTGAGTCATTTTAAAACAGTGATGACGATGAGGGATTTTTTCTTACAGCTATTCATAACGTTAATTTGCTTCGCACGTTGGACGTAAAATAAACAACGCTGATATTAGCCGTAAACATCGGGTTTTTTACCTCGGTATGCCTTGTGACTGGCTTGACAAGCTTTTCCTCCGCTCCGTAAACTCCTTTCAGTGGGAAATTGTGGGGCAAAGTGGGAATAAGGGGTGAGGCTGGCATGTTCCGGGGAGCAACGTTAGTCAATCTCGACAGCAAAGGGCGCTTATCAGTGCCTACCCGTTATCGGGAACAGCTGCTTGAGAACGCTGCCGGTCAAATGGTTTGCACCATTGACATTCATCACCCGTGCCTGCTGCTTTACCCCCTGCCTGAATGGGAAATTATCGAGCAAAAATTATCGCGTCTGTCGAGCATGAACCCGGTTGAGCGCCGTGTGCAGCGCCTACTGTTAGGTCATGCCAGCGAATGTCAGATGGATGGCGCAGGTCGATTGTTAATCGCGCCAGTACTGCGGCAACATGCCGGGCTGACAAAAGAAGTGATGCTGGTTGGACAGTTCAACAAGTTTGAGCTGTGGGATGAAACAACCTGGCATCAACAGGTCAAGGAAGATATCGACGCAGAGCAGTTGGCTACCGGAGACTTATCGGAGCGACTGCAGGACTTGTCTCTATAAAATGATGGAAAACTATAAACATACTACGGTGCTGCTGGATGAAGCCGTTAATGGCCTCAATATCCGTCCTGATGGCATCTACATTGATGGGACTTTTGGTCGCGGTGGTCACTCACGTCTGATCCTCTCGCAGCTTGGCGAAGAGGGGCGTTTGCTGGCGATCGATCGCGACCCGCAGGCTATCGCCGTTGCGAAGACTATTGATGATCCGCGCTTCTCCATCATCCACGGACCTTTCTCCGCGCTGGGCGAATACGTTGCCGAGCGCGATCTTATTGGCAAGATCGACGGCATTCTCCTCGATCTTGGCGTCTCTTCACCGCAACTTGATGATGCTGAACGCGGCTTTTCCTTTATGCGCGATGGTCCGCTGGACATGCGTATGGACCCAACCCGTGGGCAGTCAGCCGCTGAATGGCTACAAACCGCAGAAGAAGCCGATATCGCCTGGGTATTGAAAACCTATGGTGAAGAGCGTTTTGCCAAACGCATTGCCCGCGCCATTGTCGAGCGTAACCGCGAACAGCCGATGACCCGCACCAAAGAACTGGCGGAAGTCGTGGCTGCTGCAACGCCGGTGAAAGATAAGTTTAAACATCCCGCGACCCGTACCTTCCAGGCGGTGCGCATTTGGGTAAACAGTGAACTGGAGGAGATAGAGCAGGCGCTAAAAAGCTCGCTCAACGTGCTGGCCCCGGGTGGGCGGCTTTCGATCATCAGCTTCCACTCGCTGGAAGACCGTATTGTGAAACGTTTTATGCGTGAAAACAGCCGCGGTCCGCAAGTTCCGGCAGGGTTACCGATGACTGAAGAGCAGCTCAAAAAACTGGGTGGCCGTCAGCTGCGAGCACTAGGCAAGTTAATGCCGGGCGAAGAAGAGGTGGCTGAGAACCCTCGTGCCCGTAGTTCAGTTCTGCGTATTGCAGAGAGGACGAACGCATGATCAGCAGAGTGACAGAAGCTCTAAGCAAAGTTAAAGGATCGATGGGAAGCCACGAGCGCCATGCATTGCCTGGTGTTATCGGTGACGATCTTTTGCGATTTGGGAAGCTGCCACTCTGCCTGTTCATTTGCATTATTTTGACGGCGGTGACCGTGGTAACCACGGCGCACCATACCCGTTTACTGACCGCTCAGCGCGAACAACTGGTGCTGGAGCGAGATGCTTTAGACATTGAATGGCGCAACCTGATCCTTGAAGAGAATGCGCTCGGCGACCATAGCCGGGTGGAAAGGATCGCCACGGAAAAGCTGCAAATGCAGCATGTTGATCCGTCACAAGAAAATATCGTAGTGCAAAAATAAGGATAAACGCGACGCATGAAAGCAGCGGCGAAAACGCAGAAACCAAAACGTCAGGAAGAACATGCCAACTTTATCAGTTGGCGTTTTGCGTTGTTATGCGGCTGTATTCTCCTGGCGCTGGCTTTTCTGCTCGGACGCGTAGCGTGGTTACAAGTTATCTCCCCGGATATGCTGGTGAAAGAGGGCGACATGCGTTCTCTTCGCGTTCAGCAAGTTTCCACCTCCCGCGGCATGATTACTGACCGTTCTGGTCGCCCGTTAGCGGTGAGCGTGCCGGTAAAAGCGATTTGGGCTGACCCGAAAGAAGTGCATGACGCTGGCGGTATCAGCGTCGGTGACCGCTGGAAGGCGCTGGCTAACGCGCTCAATATTCCGCTGGATCAGCTTTCTGCCCGCATTAACGCCAACCCGAAAGGGCGCTTTATTTATCTGGCGCGTCAGGTAAACTCTGACATGGCGGACTACATCAAAAAACTGAAACTGCCGGGGATTCATCTGCGTGAAGAGTCTCGCCGTTACTATCCGTCCGGCGAAGTGACTGCTCACCTCATCGGCTTTACTAACGTCGATAGTCAAGGGATTGAGGGCGTTGAGAAGAGTTTCGATAAATGGCTTACCGGGCAGCCGGGTGAGCGCATTGTGCGTAAAGACCGCTATGGTCGCGTAATTGAAGATATTTCTTCTACTGACAGCCAGGCAGCGCACAACCTGGCGCTGAGTATTGATGAACGCCTGCAGGCGCTGGTTTATCGCGAACTGAACAATGCGGTGGCCTTTAACAAGGCTGAATCTGGTAGCGCCGTGCTGGTGGATGTCAACACAGGTGAAGTGCTGGCGATGGCTAACAGCCCGTCATACAACCCTAACAATCTGAGCGGCACGCCGAAAGAGGCGATGCGTAACCGTACCATCACCGACGTGTTTGAACCGGGCTCAACGGTTAAACCGATGGTGGTGATGACCGCGTTGCAACGTGGCGTGGTGCGGGAAAACTCGGTACTCAATACCATTCCTTATCGAATTAACGGCCACGAAATCAAAGACGTGGCACGCTACAGCGAATTAACCCTGACCGGGGTATTACAGAAGTCGAGTAACGTCGGTGTTTCCAAGCTGGCGTTAGCGATGCCGTCCTCAGCGTTAGTAGATACTTACTCACGTTTTGGACTGGGAAAAGCGACCAATTTGGGGTTGGTCGGAGAACGCAGTGGCTTATATCCTCAAAAACAACGGTGGTCTGACATAGAGAGGGCCACCTTCTCTTTCGGCTACGGGCTAATGGTAACACCGTTACAGTTAGCGCGAGTCTACGCAACTATCGGCAGCTACGGCATTTATCGCCCACTGTCGATTACCAAAGTTGACCCCCCGGTTCCCGGTGAACGTGTCTTCCCGGAATCCATTGTTCGCACCGTGGTGCATATGATGGAAAGCGTGGCGCTACCAGGCGGCGGCGGCGTGAAGGCGGCGATTAAAGGCTATCGTATCGCCATTAAAACCGGTACCGCGAAAAAGGTCGGGCCGGACGGTCGCTACATCAATAAATATATTGCTTATACCGCAGGCGTTGCGCCTGCGAGTCAGCCGCGCTTCGCGCTGGTTGTTGTTATCAACGATCCGCAGGCGGGTAAATACTACGGCGGCGCCGTTTCCGCGCCGGTCTTTGGTGCCATCATGGGCGGCGTATTGCGTACCATGAACATCGAGCCGGATGCGCTGACAACGGGCGATAAAAATGAATTTGTGATTAATCAAGGCGAGGGGACAGGTGGCAGATCGTAATTTGCGCGACCTTCTTGCTCCGTGGGTGCCAGACGCACCTTCGCGAGCACTGCGAGAGATGACACTCGACAGCCGTGTGGCTGCGGCGGGCGATCTCTTTGTAGCTGTAGTAGGTCATCAGGCGGACGGGCGTCGATATATCCCGCAGGCGATAGCGCAAGGTGTGGCTGCCATTATTGCAGAGGCGAAAGATGAGGCGACCGACGGTGAAATCCGTGAAATGCACGGCGTACCGGTCATCTATCTCAGCCAGCTCAACGAGCGTTTATCTGCACTGGCGGGCCGCTTTTACCATGAACCCTCTGACAATTTACGTCTCGTAGGCGTAACGGGCACCAACGGCAAAACCACGACGACCCAGCTTCTGGCGCAGTGGAGCCAACTGCTTGGCGAAACCAGCGCGGTAATGGGCACCGTTGGTAACGGTCTGCTGGGGAAAGTGATCCCGACAGAAAATACTACCGGTTCGGCAGTTGATGTTCAGCATGAGCTGGCGGGGCTGGTGGATCAGGGCGCGACTTTTTGCGCAATGGAAGTTTCCTCCCACGGGCTGGTACAGCACCGTGTGGCGGCATTGAAATTTCCGGCGTCGGTCTTTACCAACTTAAGCCGCGATCACCTTGATTATCATGGTGATATGGAACACTACGAAGCTGCGAAATGGCTGCTTTATTCTGAACATCATTGCGGTCAGGCGATTATTAACGCCGACGATGAAGTGGGCCGCCGCTGGCTGGCAAAACTGCCGGACGCGGTTGCGGTATCAATGGAAGATCATATCAATCCGAACTGTCACGGACGCTGGTTGAAAGCGACCGAAGTGAACTATCACGACAGCGGCGCGACCATTCGCTTTAGTTCAAGCTGGGGCGATGGCGAAATTGAAAGCCATCTGATGGGCGCTTTTAACGTCAGCAACCTGTTGCTCGCGCTGGCAACACTGCTGGCGCTGGGCTATCCACTGGCTGATCTGCTGAAAACCGCCGCGCGTCTGCAACCGGTTTGCGGACGTATGGAAGTGTTCACTGCGCCAGGCAAACCGACGGTGGTGGTGGATTACGCGCATACGCCGGATGCACTGGAAAAAGCCTTACAGGCGGCGCGCCTGCACTGTGCGGGCAAGCTGTGGTGCGTCTTTGGCTGTGGTGGCGATCGCGATAAAGGTAAGCGTCCACTGATGGGCGCAATTGCCGAAGAGTTTGCTGACGTGGCGGTGGTGACGGACGATAACCCGCGTACCGAAGAACCGCGTGCCATCATCAACGATATTCTGGCGGGAATGTTAGATGCCGGACATGCCAAAGTGATGGAAGGCCGTGCTGAAGCGGTGACTTGCGCCGTTATGCAGGCTAAAGAGAATGATGTGGTACTGGTCGCGGGCAAAGGCCATGAGGATTACCAGATTGTTGGCAATCAGCGTCTGGACTACTCCGATCGCGTCACGGTGGCGCGTCTGCTGGGGGGGATTGCATGATTAGCGTAACCCTTAGCCAACTTACCGATATTCTCAACGGTGAACTGCAAGGTGCAGATATCACCCTTGATGCTGTAACCACTGATACCCGAAAACTGACGCCGGGCTGCCTGTTTGTTGCCCTGAAAGGTGAACGTTTTGATGCCCACGATTTTGCCGACCAGGCGAAAGCTGGCGGCGCAGGCGCACTACTGGTTAGCCGTCCGCTGGACATCGACCTGCCGCAGTTAATCGTCAAGGATACGCGTCTGGCGTTTGGTGAACTGGCTGCATGGGTTCGCCAGCAAGTTCCGGCGCGCGTGGTTGCTCTGACGGGGTCCTCCGGCAAAACCTCCGTTAAAGAGATGACGGCGGCGATTTTAAGCCAGTGCGGCAACACGCTTTATACGGCAGGCAATCTCAACAACGACATCGGTGTACCGATGACGCTGTTGCGCTTAACGCCGGAATACGATTACGCAGTTATTGAACTTGGCGCGAACCATCAGGGCGAGATTGCCAGGACTGTGAGTCTGACTCGCCCGGAAGCGGCGCTGGTCAACAACCTGGCAGCGGCGCATCTGGAAGGTTTTGGCTCGCTTGCGGGTGTCGCGAAAGCGAAAGGTGAAATCTTTAGCGGCCTGCCGGAAAACGGTATCGCCATTATGAACGCCGACAACAACGACTGGCTGAACTGGCAGAGCGTAATTGGCTCACGCAAAGTGTGGCGTTTCTCACCCAATGCCGCCAACAGCGATTTCACCGCCACCAATATCCATGTGACCTCGCACGGTATGGAATTTACCCTACAAACCCCAACCGGTAGCGTCGATGTTCTGCTGCCGTTGCCGGGGCGTCACAATATTGCGAATGCGCTGGCAGCCGCTGCGCTCTCCATGTCCGTGGGCGCAACGCTTGATGCTATCAAAGCGGGGCTGGCAAATCTGAAAGCTGTTCCTGGCCGTCTGTTCCCCATCCAACTGGCAGAAAACCAGTTGCTGCTCGACGACTCCTACAACGCCAATGTCGGTTCAATGACCGCAGCTGTTCAGGTACTGGCTGAAATGCCGGGCTACCGCGTGCTGGTGGTGGGCGATATGGCGGAACTGGGCGCTGAAAGCGAAGACTGCCATGTACAGGTGGGCGAGGCGGCAAAAGCTGCTGGTATTGACCGCGTGTTAAGCATGGGTAAACAAAGCCATGCTATCAGCACCGCCAGCGGCGTTGGCGAACATTTTGCTGATAAAACTGCGTTAATTACGCGTCTTAAATCACTGATTGCTGAGCAACAGGTAATTACGATTTTAGTTAAGGGTTCACGTAGTGCTGCCATGGAAGAGGTAGTACGCGCTTTACAGGAGAATGGGACATGTTAGTTTGGCTGGCCGAACATTTGGTCAAATATTATTCCGGCTTTAACGTCTTTTCCTATCTGACGTTTCGCGCCATCGTCAGCCTGCTGACCGCGCTGTTCATCTCATTGTGGATGGGCCCGCGCATGATTGCTCATTTGCAAAAACTTTCCTTTGGTCAGGTAGTGCGTAACGACGGTCCTGAATCACACTTCAGCAAGCGCGGTACGCCGACCATGGGCGGGATTATGATCCTGACAGCGATTGTGATCTCCGTGCTGCTGTGGGCTTACCCGTCCAATCCGTACGTCTGGTGCGTGTTGGTGGTGCTGGTAGGTTACGGTGTTATTGGCTTTGTTGATGATTATCGCAAAGTGGTGCGTAAAGATACCAAAGGGTTGATCGCTCGTTGGAAATATTTCTGGATGTCGGTCATTGCGCTGGGTGTTGCTTTCGCTTTGTACCTTGCCGGCAAAGACACGCCCGCAACGCAGCTGGTGGTCCCATTCTTTAAAGATGTGATGCCGCAACTGGGGCTGTTCTACATTCTGCTGGCTTACTTCGTCATTGTGGGTACTGGCAACGCGGTAAACCTGACCGATGGTCTTGACGGTCTGGCAATTATGCCGACCGTATTTGTCGCCGGTGGTTTTGCGCTGGTGGCGTGGGCGACCGGCAACATGAACTTTGCCAGCTATTTACACATACCGTATCTGCGACACGCCGGGGAACTGGTTATTGTCTGTACCGCGATAGTCGGGGCAGGACTGGGCTTCCTGTGGTTTAACACCTATCCGGCGCAGGTCTTTATGGGCGATGTCGGTTCGCTGGCGTTAGGTGGTGCGTTAGGCATTATCGCCGTACTGCTACGTCAGGAATTCCTGCTGGTGATTATGGGGGGCGTGTTCGTGGTAGAAACGCTTTCTGTCATCCTGCAGGTCGGCTCCTTTAAACTGCGCGGACAACGTATTTTCCGCATGGCACCGATTCATCACCACTATGAACTGAAAGGCTGGCCGGAACCGCGCGTCATTGTGCGTTTCTGGATTATTTCGCTGATGCTGGTCCTGATTGGTCTGGCAACGCTGAAGGTACGTTAATCATGGCTGATTACCAGGGTAAAAATGTTGTCATTATCGGCCTGGGCCTCACCGGGCTTTCCTGCGTGGACTTTTTCCTCGCTCGCGGTGTGACGCCGCGCGTTATGGATACGCGTATGACACCGCCTAGCCTGGATAAATTACCCGAAGCCGTAGAACGCCACACGGGCAGTCTGAATGATGAATGGTTGATGGCGGCAGATCTGATTGTCGCCAGTCCCGGTATTGCACTGGCGCATCCATCCTTAAGCGCTGCCGCTGATGCCGGAATCGAAATCGTTGGCGATATCGAGCTGTTTTGTCGCGAAGCACAAGCACCGATTGTGGCGATTACCGGTTCTAACGGCAAAAGCACGGTCACCACGCTAGTGGGTGAAATGGCGAAAGCGGCGGGGGTTAACGTTGGTGTGGGTGGCAATATTGGCCTGCCTGCGTTGATGCTACTGGATGATGAGTGTGAACTGTACGTGCTGGAACTGTCGAGCTTCCAGCTGGAAACCACCTCCAGCTTACAGGCGGTAGCAGCGACCATTCTGAACGTGACTGAAGATCATATGGATCGCTACCCGTTTGGTTTACAACAGTATCGTGCAGCAAAACTGCGCATTTACGAAAACGCGAAAGTTTGCGTGGTTAATGCTGATGATGCCTTAACAATGCCGATTCGCGGTGCGGATGAACGCTGCGTCAGCTTTGGCGTCAACATGGGTGACTATCACCTGAATCATCAGCAGGGCGAAACCTGGCTGCGGGTTAAAGGCGAGAAAGTGCTGAATGTGAAAGAGATGAAACTTTCCGGGCAGCATAACTACACCAATGCGCTGGCGGCGCTGGCGCTGGCAGATGCCGCAGGGTTACCGCGCGCCAGCAGCCTGAAAGCGTTAACCACCTTCACCGGTCTGCCGCATCGCTTTGAAGTGGTGCTGGAGCATAACGGTGTGCGCTGGATTAACGATTCAAAAGCGACCAACGTCGGCAGTACGGAAGCGGCGCTGAATGGCCTGCACGTAGACGGCACGCTGCATTTGTTGCTGGGCGGCGATGGTAAATCGGCGGACTTTAGCCCACTGGCGCGTTACCTGAATGGCGATAACGTACGTCTGTATTGTTTCGGTCGTGACGGCGCGCAGCTGGCGGCGCTACGCCCGGAAGTGGCAGAACAAACCGAAACTATGGAACAGGCTATGCGCTTGCTGGCTCCGCGTGTTCAGCCGGGCGATATGGTTCTGCTCTCCCCGGCCTGTGCCAGCCTTGATCAGTTCAAGAACTTTGAACAACGAGGCAATGAGTTTGCCCGTCTGGCGAAGGAGTTAGGTTGATGCGTTTATCTCTCCCTCGCCTGAAAATGCCGCGCCTGCCAGGATTCAGTATCTTGGTCTGGATCTCCACGGCGCTAAAGGGCTGGGTGATGGGCTCGCGGGAAAAAGATACCGACAGCCTGATCATGTACGATCGCACCTTACTGTGGCTGACCTTCGGCCTCGCGGCGATTGGCTTTATCATGGTGACCTCGGCGTCAATGCCCATAGGGCAACGCTTAACCAACGATCCGTTCTTCTTCGCGAAGCGTGATGGTGTCTATCTGATTTTGGCGTTTATTCTGGCGATCATTACGCTGCGTCTGCCGATGGAGTTCTGGCAACGCTACAGTGCCACGATGCTGCTCGGATCTATCATCCTGCTGATGATCGTGCTGGTAGTAGGTAGCGCTGTTAAAGGGGCATCGCGTTGGATCGATCTCGGTTTGCTGCGTATCCAGCCTGCGGAGCTGACAAAACTGTCGCTGTTTTGCTATATCGCCAACTATCTGGTGCGTAAAGGCGACGAAGTACGTAATAACCTGCGCGGCTTCCTGAAACCGATGGGCGTGATTCTGGTGTTGGCAGTGTTACTGCTGGCACAGCCAGACCTTGGTACGGTGGTGGTGTTGTTTGTGACTACGCTGGCGATGTTGTTCCTGGCGGGAGCGAAATTGTGGCAGTTCATTGCCATTATCGGTATGGGCATTTCAGCGGTTGTGTTGCTGATCCTCGCCGAACCGTACCGTATCCGCCGTGTTACCGCATTCTGGAACCCGTGGGAAGATCCCTTTGGCAGCGGCTATCAGTTAACGCAATCGCTGATGGCGTTTGGTCGCGGCGAACTTTGGGGGCAAGGTTTAGGTAATTCGGTACAAAAACTGGAGTATCTGCCGGAAGCGCACACTGACTTTATTTTCGCCATTATCGGCGAAGAATTAGGTTATGTCGGTGTGGTACTAGCACTTTTAATGGTATTCTTCGTCGCTTTTCGTGCGATGTCGATTGGCCGCAAAGCATTAGAAATTGACCACCGTTTTTCCGGTTTTCTCGCCTGTTCTATTGGCATCTGGTTTAGCTTCCAGGCGCTGGTTAACGTAGGCGCGGCGGCGGGGATGTTACCGACCAAAGGTCTGACATTGCCGCTAATCAGTTACGGTGGTTCGAGCTTACTGATTATGTCGACAGCCATCATGATGCTGTTGCGTATTGATTATGAAACGCGTCTGGAGAAAGCGCAGGCGTTTGTACGAGGTTCACGATGAGTGGTCAAGGAAAGCGATTAATGGTGATGGCAGGCGGAACCGGTGGACATGTATTCCCGGGACTGGCGGTTGCGCACTATCTAATGGCTCAGGGTTGGCAAGTTCGCTGGCTGGGGACTGCCGACCGTATGGAAGCGGACTTAGTGCCAAAACATGGCATCGAAATTGATTTCATTCGTATCTCTGGTTTGCGTGGAAAAGGTATAAAAGCACTGATAGCTGCGCCGCTGCGTATCTTCAACGGCTGGCGTCAGGCGCGGGCGATTATGAAAGCGTACAAACCTGACGTGGTACTCGGTATGGGCGGCTATGTATCAGGTCCAGGTGGTCTGGCCGCGTGGTCGTTAGGCATTCCGGTTGTACTTCATGAACAAAACGGTATTGCGGGCTTAACCAATAAATGGCTGGCGAAGATTGCTACCAAAGTGATGCAGGCGTTTCCAGGCGCTTTCCCTAATGCGGAAGTGGTGGGTAACCCGGTGCGTACCGATGTGCTGGCGCTGCCGTTGCCGCAGCAACGTTTGGCTGGACGTGAAGGTCCGGTTCGTGTGTTGGTAGTGGGTGGTTCCCAGGGCGCACGCATTCTTAACCAGACAATGCCGCAGGTTGCTGCGAAACTGGGTGATTCAGTCACTATCTGGCATCAGAGCGGCAAAGGTTCGCAACAATCCGTTGAACAGGCGTATGCCGAAGCGGGGCAACCGCAGCATAAAGTGACTGAATTTATTGATGATATGGCGGCGGCGTATGCGTGGGCGGATGTCGTCGTTTGCCGCTCCGGTGCTTTAACTGTGAGTGAAATCGCCGCGGCAGGACTACCGGCGTTGTTTGTGCCGTTTCAACATAAAGACCGCCAGCAATACTGGAATGCGCTACCGCTGGAAAAAGCGGGCGCAGCCAAAATTATCGAGCAGCCACAGCTTAGCGTGGATGCTGTCGCCAACACCCTGGCCGGGTGGTCGCGAGAAACCTTATTAACCATGGCAGAACGCGCCCGCGCTGCATCCATTCCGGATGCCACCGAGCGAGTGGCAAATGAAGTGAGCCGGGCTGCCCGGGCGTAATTGTAGCGATGCCTTTTGCATCGTATGAATTTAAGAAGTTAATGGCGTAAAGAATGAATACACAACAATTGGCAAAACTGCGTTCCATCGTGCCCGAAATGCGTCGCGTTCGGCACATACATTTTGTCGGCATTGGTGGTGCCGGTATGGGCGGTATTGCCGAAGTTCTGGCCAATGAAGGTTATCAGATCAGTGGTTCCGATTTAGCGCCAAATCCGGTCACGCAGCAGTTACTGAATCTGGGTGCGACGATTTATTTCAACCATCGCCCGGAAAACGTACGTGATGCCAGCGTGGTCGTTGTTTCCAGCGCCATTTCTGCCGACAACCCGGAAATTGTCGCAGCTCATGAAGCGCGTATTCCGGTGATCCGTCGTGCCGAAATGCTGGCTGAGTTAATGCGTTTTCGTCATGGCATCGCCATTGCAGGAACGCACGGCAAAACGACAACTACCGCGATGGTTTCCAGCATCTACGCAGAAGCGGGGCTCGACCCAACCTTCGTTAACGGCGGGCTGGTAAAAGCGGCGGGGGTTCATGCGCGTTTGGGGCATGGTCGGTACCTGATTGCCGAAGCAGATGAGAGTGATGCATCGTTCCTGCATCTGCAACCGATGGTGGCGATTGTCACCAATATCGAAGCCGACCACATGGATACCTACCAGGGCGACTTTGAGAATTTAAAACAGACCTTTATTAATTTTCTGCACAACCTGCCTTTTTACGGTCGTGCGGTGATGTGTGTTGATGATCCGGTGATCCGCGAATTGTTACCGCGTGTGGGACGTCAGACCACAACTTACGGCTTCAGCGAAGATGCCGACGTGCGTGTAGAAGATTATCAGCAGATTGGCCCGCAGGGGCACTTTACGCTGCTGCGTCAGGACAAAGAGCCGATGCGCGTCACCCTGAATGCGCCAGGCCGTCATAACGCGCTGAACGCCGCAGCTGCGGTTGCGGTTGCTACGGAAGAGGGAATTGACGACGAGGCTATTTTGCGTGCGCTGGAGAGCTTCCAGGGGACTGGTCGCCGTTTTGATTTCCTCGGTGAATTCCCGCTGGAGCCAGTGAATGGTAAAAGCGGTACGGCAATGCTGGTCGATGACTACGGCCACCACCCGACGGAAGTTGACGCCACCATTAAAGCGGCGCGCGCAGGCTGGCCGGATAAAAACCTGGTAATGCTGTTTCAGCCGCACCGTTTTACCCGTACGCGCGACCTGTATGATGATTTCGCCAATGTGCTGACGCAGGTTGATACCCTGTTGATGCTGGAAGTGTATCCGGCTGGCGAAGCGCCAATTCCGGGAGCGGACAGCCGTTCGCTGTGTCGCACAATTCGTGGACGTGGGAAAATTGATCCCATTCTGGTGCCGGACCCTGCGCAGGTAGCCGAGATGCTGGCACCGGTATTAACCGGTAACGACCTGATTCTCGTTCAGGGGGCTGGTAATATCGGAAAAATTGCCCGTTCTTTAGCTGAAATCAAACTGAAGCCGCAAACTCCGGAGGAAGAACAACATGACTGATAAAATCGCGGTCCTGTTGGGCGGGACTTCCGCTGAGCGGGAAGTTTCTCTGAATTCTGGCGCAGCGGTGTTAGCCGGGCTGCGTGAAGGCGGTATTGATGCGTATCCTGTCGACCCGAAAGAAGTCGACGTGACGCAACTGAAGTCGATGGGTTTTCAGAAAGTGTTTATCGCGCTACACGGTCGCGGCGGTGAAGATGGTACGCTGCAGGGCATGCTCGAGCTGATGGGCTTGCCTTATACCGGCAGCGGAGTGATGGCATCTGCGCTTTCAATAGATAAACTACGCAGCAAACTTCTGTGGCAAGGTGCCGGTTTACCGGTCGCGCCGTGGGTAGCGTTAACCCGCGCAGAGTTTGAAAAAGGCCTGAGCGATAAGCAGTTAGCAGAAATTTCTGCTCTGGGTTTGCCGGTTATCGTTAAGCCGAGCCGCGAAGGTTCCAGTGTGGGAATGTCAAAAGTAGTAGCAGAAAATGCTCTACAAGATGCATTAAGATTGGCATTTCAGCACGATGAAGAAGTATTGATTGAAAAATGGCTAAGTGGGCCGGAGTTCACGGTTGCGATACTCGGTGAAGAAATTTTACCGTCAATACGTATTCAACCGTCCGGAACCTTCTATGATTATGAGGCGAAGTATCTCTCTGATGAGACACAGTATTTCTGCCCCGCAGGTCTGAAAGCGTCACAAGAGGCCAATTTGCAGGCATTAGTGCTGAAAGCATGGACGACGTTAGGTTGCAAAGGATGGGGACGTATTGACGTTATGCTGGACAGTGATGGACAGTTTTATCTGCTGGAAGCCAATACCTCACCGGGTATGACCAGCCACAGCCTGGTGCCGATGGCGGCACGTCAGGCAGGTATGAGCTTCTCGCAGTTGGTAGTACGAATTCTGGAACTGGCGGACTAATATGTCGCAGGCTGCTCTGAACACGCGAAACAGCGAAGAAGAGGTTTCTTCTCGCCGCAATAATGGAACGCGTCTGGCGGGGATCCTTTTCCTGCTGACCGTTTTAACGACAGTGTTGGTGAGCGGCTGGGTCGTGTTGAGCTGGATGGAAGATGCGCAACGCCTGCCGCTCTCAAAGCTGGTGTTGACCGGTGAACGCCATTACACGCGTAATGACGATATCCGGCAGTCGATCCTGGCATTGGGTGAGCCGGGTACCTTTATGACCCAGGATGTCAACATCATCCAGACGCAAATAGAACAACGCCTGCCGTGGATTAAGCAGGTGAGCGTCAGAAAGCAGTGGCCTGATGAATTGAAGATTCATCTGGTTGAATATGTGCCGATTGCGCGGTGGAATGATCAACACATGGTAGACGCGGAAGGAAACACCTTCAGCGTGCCGCCAGATCGCACCAGCAAGCAGGTGCTTCCAATGCTGTATGGCCCGGAAGGCAGCGCTAATGAAGTGTTGCAGGGCTATCGCGAAATGGGGCAGATGCTGGCAAAGGACAGATTTACTCTGAAGGAAGCGGCGATGACCGCGCGGCGTTCCTGGCAGTTGACGCTGAATAACGATATTAAGCTCAATCTTGGCCGGGGCGATACGATGAAACGTTTGGCTCGCTTTGTAGAACTTTATCCGGTTTTACAGCAGCAGGCGCAAACCGATGGCAAACGGATTAGCTACGTTGATTTGCGTTATGACTCTGGAGCGGCAGTAGGCTGGGCGCCCTTGCCGCCAGAGGAATCTACTCAGCAACAAAATCAGGCACAGGCAGAACAACAATGATCAAGGCGACGGACAGAAAACTGGTAGTAGGACTGGAAATTGGTACCGCGAAGGTTGCCGCTTTAGTAGGGGAAGTTCTGCCCGACGGTATGGTCAATATCATTGGCGTGGGCAGCTGCCCGTCACGTGGTATGGATAAAGGCGGGGTGAACGACCTCGAATCCGTGGTCAAGTGCGTACAACGCGCCATTGACCAGGCAGAATTGATGGCAGATTGTCAGATCTCTTCGGTATATCTGGCGCTTTCTGGTAAGCACATCAGCTGCCAGAATGAAATTGGTATGGTGCCTATTTCTGAAGAAGAAGTGACGCAAGAAGATGTGGAAAACGTCGTCCATACCGCGAAATCGGTGCGTGTGCGCGATGAGCATCGTGTGCTGCATGTGATCCCGCAAGAGTATGCGATTGACTATCAGGAAGGGATCAAGAATCCGGTAGGACTTTCGGGTGTGCGGATGCAGGCAAAAGTGCACCTGATCACATGTCACAACGATATGGCGAAAAACATCGTCAAAGCGGTTGAACGTTGTGGGCTGAAAGTTGACCAACTGATATTTGCCGGACTGGCATCAAGTTATTCGGTATTGACGGAAGATGAACGTGAACTGGGTGTCTGCGTCGTCGATATCGGTGGTGGTACAATGGATATCGCCGTTTATACCGGTGGGGCATTACGCCACACTAAGGTAATTCCTTATGCTGGCAATGTCGTGACCAGTGATATCGCTTACGCCTTTGGCACGCCGCCAAGCGACGCCGAAGCGATTAAAGTTCGCCACGGTTGTGCGCTGGGTTCCATCGTTGGAAAAGATGAGAGCGTGGAAGTGCCGAGCGTAGGCGGTCGTCCGCCGCGGAGTCTGCAACGTCAGACCCTGGCAGAGGTGATCGAGCCGCGCTATACCGAGTTGCTCAACCTGGTCAACGAAGAGATATTGCAGTTGCAGGAAAAGCTTCGCCAACAAGGGGTTAAACATCACCTGGCGGCAGGCATTGTATTAACCGGTGGCGCAGCGCAGATCGAAGGTCTTGCAGCCTGTGCTCAGCGCGTGTTTCATACGCAAGTGCGTATCGGCGCGCCGCTGAACATTACCGGTTTAACGGATTATGCTCAGGAGCCGTATTATTCGACGGCGGTGGGATTGCTTCACTATGGGAAAGAGTCACATCTTAACGGTGAAGCTGAAGTAGAAAAACGTGTTACAGCATCAGTTGGCTCGTGGATCAAGCGACTCAATAGTTGGCTGCGAAAAGAGTTTTAATTTTTATGAGGCCGACGATGATTACGGCCTCAGGCGACAGGCACAAATCGGAGAGAAACTATGTTTGAACCAATGGAACTTACCAATGACGCGGTGATTAAAGTCATCGGCGTCGGCGGCGGCGGCGGTAATGCTGTTGAACACATGGTGCGCGAGCGTATTGAAGGTGTTGAATTCTTCGCGGTAAATACCGATGCACAAGCGCTGCGTAAAACAGCGGTTGGACAGACGATTCAAATCGGTAGCGGTATCACCAAAGGACTGGGCGCTGGCGCTAATCCAGAAGTTGGCCGCAATGCGGCTGATGAGGATCGCGATGCATTGCGTGCGGCGCTGGAAGGTGCAGACATGGTCTTTATTGCTGCGGGTATGGGTGGTGGTACCGGTACAGGTGCAGCACCAGTCGTCGCTGAAGTGGCAAAAGATTTGGGTATCCTGACCGTTGCTGTCGTCACTAAGCCTTTCAACTTTGAAGGCAAGAAGCGTATGGCATTCGCCGAGCAGGGGATCACTGAACTGTCCAAGCATGTGGACTCTCTGATCACTATCCCGAACGACAAACTGCTGAAAGTTCTGGGCCGCGGTATCTCCCTGCTGGATGCGTTTGGCGCAGCGAACGATGTACTGAAAGGCGCTGTGCAAGGTATCGCCGAACTGATTACTCGTCCGGGTTTGATGAACGTGGACTTTGCAGACGTACGCACCGTAATGTCTGAAATGGGCTACGCAATGATGGGTTCTGGCGTGGCGAGCGGTGAAGACCGTGCGGAAGAAGCTGCTGAAATGGCTATCTCTTCTCCGCTGCTGGAAGATATCGACCTGTCTGGCGCGCGCGGCGTGCTGGTTAACATCACGGCGGGCTTCGACCTGCGTCTGGATGAGTTCGAAACGGTAGGTAACACCATCCGTGCATTTGCTTCCGACAACGCGACTGTGGTTATCGGTACTTCTCTTGACCCGGATATGAATGACGAGCTGCGCGTAACCGTTGTTGCGACAGGTATCGGCATGGACAAACGTCCTGAAATCACTCTGGTGACCAATAAGCAGGTTCAGCAGCCAGTGATGGATCGCTACCAGCAGCATGGGATGGCTCCGCTGACCCAGGAGCAGAAGCCGGTTGCTAAAGTAGTGAATGACAATGCGCCGCAAACTGCGAAAGAGCCGGATTATCTGGATATCCCAGCATTCCTACGTAAGCAAGCTGATTAAGAATTGACTGGAATTTGGGTTTCGAGGCTCTTTGTGCTAAACTGGCCCGCCGAATGTATAGTACACTTCGGTTGGATAGGTAATTTGGCGAGATAATACGATGATCAAACAAAGGACACTTAAACGTATCGTTCAGGCGACGGGTGTCGGTTTACATACCGGCAAGAAAGTCACCCTGACGTTACGCCCTGCGCCGGCCAACACCGGGGTCATCTATCGTCGCACCGACTTGAATCCACCGGTAGATTTCCCGGCCGATGCCAAATCTGTGCGTGATACCATGCTCTGTACGTGTCTGGTCAACGAGCATGATGTACGGATTTCAACCGTAGAGCACCTCAATGCTGCTCTCGCGGGCCTGGGCATCGATAACATTGTTATCGAAGTTAACGCGCCGGAAATCCCGATCATGGACGGCAGCGCCGCTCCGTTTGTATACCTGCTGCTTGACGCCGGTATCGACGAGTTGAACTGCGCCAAAAAATTTGTTCGCATCAAAGAGACTGTTCGTGTCGAAGATGGCGATAAGTGGGCTGAATTTAAGCCGTACAATGGTTTTTCGCTGGATTTCACCATCGATTTTAACCATCCGGCTATTGATTCCAGCAACCAGCGCTATGCGATGAACTTCTCCGCTGATGCGTTTATGCGCCAGATCAGCCGTGCGCGTACGTTCGGTTTCATGCGTGATATCGAATATCTGCAGTCCCGTGGTTTGTGCCTGGGCGGCAGCTTCGATTGTGCCATCGTTGTTGACGATTATCGCGTACTGAACGAAGACGGCCTGCGTTTTGAAGACGAATTTGTGCGTCACAAAATGCTCGATGCGATCGGTGACTTGTTCATGTGTGGTCACAATATTATTGGTGCATTTACCGCTTATAAATCCGGTCATGCACTGAATAACAAACTGCTGCAGGCTGTCCTGGCGAAACAGGAAGCCTGGGAATATGTGACCTTCCAGGACGACGCAGAACTGCCGTTGGCCTTCAAAGCGCCTTCAGCTGTACTGGCATAACGACATTTATACTGTCGTATAAAATTCGACTGGCAAATCTGGCACTCTCTCCGGCCAGGTGAACCAGTCGTTTTTTTTTGAATTTTATAAGAGCTATAAAAAACGGTGCGAACGCTGTTTTCTTAAGCACTTTTACGCACAACTTATCTTCATTCGTGCTGTGGACTTCAGGCTTTAATGATAAGATTTGTGCGCTAAATACGTTTGAATTCGATCGGGATGGCAATAACGTGAGTGGAATACTGACGCGCTGGCGACAGTTTGGTAAACGCTACTTCTGGCCGCATCTCTTATTAGGGATGGTCGCGGCGAGTTTAGGTTTGCCTGCGCTCAGCAACGCCGCCGAACCAAACGCGCCCGCAAAAGCGACAACCCGCAACCACGAGCCTTCAGCCAAAGTTAACTTTGGTCAATTGGCCTTGCTGGAAGCGAACACGCGCCGCCCGAATTCGAACTATTCCGTTGATTACTGGCATCAACATGCTATTCGCACGGTAATCCGTCATCTTTCTTTCGCAATGGCACCGCAAACACTGCCCGTTGCTGAAGAATCTTTGCCTCTTCAGGCGCAACATCTTGCATTACTGGATACGCTCAGCGCGCTGCTGACCCAGGAAGGCACGCCGTCTGAAAAGGGTTATCGCATTGATTATGCGCATTTTACCCCACAAGCAAAATTCAGCACGCCCGTCTGGATAAGCCAGGCGCAAGGCATCCGTGCTGGCCCTCAACGCCTCACCTAACAACAATAAACCTTTACTTCATTTTATTAACTCCGTAACGCGGGGCGTTTGAGATTTTATTATGCTAATCAAATTGTTAACTAAAGTTTTCGGTAGTCGTAACGATCGCACCCTGCGCCGGATGCGCAAAGTGGTCAACATCATCAATGCCATGGAACCGGAGATGGAAAAACTCTCCGATGAAGAACTGAAAGGGAAAACCGCAGAGTTTCGTGCGCGTCTGGAAAAAGGCGAAGTGCTGGAAAATCTGATCCCGGAAGCTTTCGCCGTGGTGCGTGAGGCAAGTAAGCGCGTCTTTGGTATGCGTCACTTCGACGTTCAGTTACTCGGCGGTATGGTTCTTAACGAACGCTGCATCGCCGAAATGCGTACCGGTGAAGGTAAAACCCTGACCGCAACGCTGCCTGCTTACCTGAACGCACTAACCGGTAAAGGCGTGCACGTAGTTACCGTCAACGACTACCTGGCGCAACGTGACGCCGAAAACAACCGTCCGCTGTTTGAATTCCTTGGCCTGACTGTTGGTATCAACCTGCCGGGCATGCCAGCACCGGCAAAGCGCGAAGCTTACGCAGCTGACATCACTTACGGTACGAACAACGAATACGGCTTTGACTACCTGCGCGACAACATGGCGTTCAGCCCTGAAGAACGTGTACAGCGTAAACTGCACTATGCGCTGGTGGACGAAGTGGACTCCATCCTGATCGATGAAGCGCGTACACCGCTGATCATTTCCGGCCCGGCAGAAGACAGCTCGGAAATGTATAAACGCGTGAATAAAATTATTCCGCACCTGATCCGTCAGGAAAAAGAAGACTCCGAAACCTTCCAGGGCGAAGGCCACTTCTCGGTGGACGAAAAATCTCGCCAGGTGAACCTGACCGAACGTGGTCTGGTGCTGATTGAAGAACTGCTGGTGAAAGAGGGCATCATGGATGAAGGGGAGTCTCTGTACTCTCCGGCCAACATCATGCTGATGCACCACGTAACGGCGGCGCTGCGCGCTCATGCGCTGTTTACCCGTGACGTCGACTACATCGTTAAAGATGGTGAAGTTATCATCGTTGACGAACACACCGGTCGTACCATGCAGGGCCGACGCTGGTCCGATGGTCTGCACCAGGCTGTGGAAGCGAAAGAAGGTGTGCAGATCCAGAACGAAAACCAAACGCTGGCTTCGATCACCTTCCAGAACTACTTCCGTCTGTATGAAAAACTGGCGGGGATGACCGGTACTGCTGATACCGAAGCTTTCGAATTTAGCTCCATCTACAAACTGGATACCGTCGTTGTTCCGACCAACCGTCCAATGATTCGTAAAGATCTGCCGGACCTGGTCTACATGACTGAAGCGGAAAAAATTCAGGCGATCATTGAAGATATCAAAGAACGTACTGCGAAAGGCCAGCCGGTGCTGGTGGGTACTATCTCCATCGAAAAATCGGAGCTGGTGTCAAACGAACTGACCAAAGCCGGTATTAAGCACAATGTCCTGAACGCCAAATTCCACGCCAACGAAGCGGCGATTGTTGCTCAGGCAGGTTATCCGGCTGCGGTGACTATCGCGACCAACATGGCGGGTCGTGGTACAGATATTGTGCTCGGAGGTAGCTGGCAGGCAGAAGTTGCCGCGCTGGAAAATCCGACCGCAGAGCAAATTGAAAAAATTAAAGCCGACTGGCAGGTACGTCACGATGCGGTACTGGAAGCAGGTGGCCTGCATATCATCGGTACCGAGCGTCACGAATCCCGTCGTATCGATAACCAGTTGCGCGGTCGTTCTGGTCGTCAGGGGGATGCTGGTTCTTCCCGTTTCTACCTGTCGATGGAAGATGCGCTGATGCGTATTTTTGCTTCCGACCGAGTATCCGGCATGATGCGTAAACTGGGTATGAAGCTAGGCGAAGCCATTGAACACCCGTGGGTGACTAAAGCGATTGCCAACGCCCAGCGTAAAGTTGAAAGTCGTAACTTCGACATTCGTAAGCAACTGCTGGAATATGATGACGTGGCTAACGATCAGCGTCGCGCCATTTACTCCCAGCGTAACGAACTGCTGGATGTCAGCGATGTGAGCGAAACCATCAACAGCATTCGTGAAGATGTGTTCAAAGCCACCATTGATGCCTACATTCCGCCACAGTCGCTGGAAGAAATGTGGGATATTCCGGGGCTGCAGGAACGTCTGAAGAACGATTTCGACCTCGATTTACCAATTGCCGAGTGGCTGGATAAAGAACCAGAACTGCATGAAGAGACGCTGCGTGAGCGCATTCTGGCGCAGTCCATCGAAGTGTATCAGCGTAAAGAAGAAGTGGTTGGTGCTGAGATGATGCGTCACTTCGAGAAAGGCGTCATGCTGCAAACGCTTGACTCCCTGTGGAAAGAGCACCTGGCAGCGATGGACTATCTGCGTCAGGGTATCCACCTGCGTGGCTATGCACAGAAAGATCCGAAGCAGGAATACAAACGTGAATCGTTCTCCATGTTTGCAGCGATGCTGGAGTCGTTGAAATATGAAGTTATCAGTACGCTGAGCAAAGTTCAGGTACGTATGCCTGAAGAGGTTGAGGAGCTGGAACAACAGCGTCGTATGGAAGCCGAGCGTTTAGCACAAATGCAGCAGCTTAGCCATCAGGATGACGACTCTGCAGCCGCAGCTGCACTGGCGGCGCAAACCGGTGAACGCAAAGTAGGACGTAACGATCCTTGCCCGTGCGGTTCTGGTAAAAAATACAAGCAGTGCCATGGTCGCCTGCAATAAAAGCTAACAGTTGAAGTAAAAGGCGCAGGATTCTGCGCCTTTTTTATAGGTTTAAGACAATGAAAAAGCTGCAAATTGCGGTAGGTATTATTCGCAACGAGAACAATGAAATCTTTATAACACGTCGCGCAGCAGATGCGCACATGGCGAATAAACTGGAGTTTCCCGGCGGTAAAATTGAAATGGGCGAAACGCCGGAACAGGCGGTGGTGCGTGAACTTCAGGAAGAGGTCGGGATTACCCCACAACATTTTTCGCTATTTGAAAAACTGGAATATGAATTCCCGGACAGGCATATAACTCTGTGGTTCTGGCTGGTCGAAAGTTGGGAAGGGGTGCCGTGGGGTAAAGAAGGGCAACCCGGTGAGTGGATGTCGCTGGTCGGTCTTAATGCCGATGATTTTCCGCCAGCCAATGAACCGGTAATTGCGAAGCTTAAGCGTCTGTAGGTCGGATAAGGCGTTCACGCCGCATCCGACATTTGCACAAGATGCCTGATGCGACGCTGTCCGCGTCTTATCAGGCCTACGTGAGGCATCAGACAAATGTCACTGCTTTGGCTCTTCGCTCCAGTCATCGCTTTCGGAAAGATCGCCACTGCTGGGGATTCGTTTTTCTTCAGCAGCCCATTCTCCGAGGTCGATCAGCTGACAACGTTTGGAGCAAAATGGCCGAAACGGGCTGATTTCACCCCACACCACCGTTTTCCCGCAGGTTGGGCAATTCACCGTAATAGTTTCTGACATTTTTACTCCTTAGCAACAGGCCAGTTCGAAATCCAGACGTTCCGGTACCTGTCCGTTTTCAGTGTCCAGCGGCATAAAACGAATGGCAAAACGGCTCTTATGTCCGGAAATTTGCGGATAAAGCTGTGAATCGAGCGACAGATTCAGGCGCAGCAAGTCGGCATCGCCACCGTTATCCTGATAAAAACCATTCAGGCTGGTTTGTTTACGGAAGGGGGCCGACTGGCGAATTAAATCCAGCACCATGGTAAGTGCCTGGGTGAGCGGGTTCAGGCTGGCAATCCAGGTTTCTACCTGGCTGTCGCGCTGCGCCTGGGGTAGATGCAGCCAAATGTGCAATGTAGGTAAATCAAAGCTGCAACAGCCGCCTGGGATGCTCAGTCGCTGACGCACCAGAGCAATCAAACGATCTTCACGCAGAAATTGCCCGATACGCGGCGCGGAAATTAATACGCTCCCCGCCGCTTTTAACTGCTGAATTAATGCTTCAATACGGCTCTGGTCCACGCCAGGCACGCCAATCCAGGTCTGGAGTTTACGTTGCTGCCGGTTAAGTTCTTTCAACAGCTCAGTGCGGACTTCGCCGCGCTCGAAAACATCCAGTAATTCACTGACATTACGGAAGAAATGCAGCGCGCCAGCGTGGTCAACGATGGGTAAATTAACGGTGAGTTGCTGAATCAAAAACTCAATGCGCAGCCATGTACGCATTTTTTCATTTAGTGGATGTTCAAAAAGGACCTGGGTCTGCATTACGGTTTTTCCTGTGAGACAAACTGCGACGCAAGCTGCAAATAGTGTGCGTGCAGGCGGGCAACATCCGATGCGATAGCATCCGGTGCGCCGTTATTATCAATGACGTCATCTGCCACGGCAAGGCGGGCTTCGCGCGTTGCCTGAGCAGCAAGGATTTGTTCGACATGTTCGCGAGTTACATCATCGCGCTGCATGGTGCGCTTAAGTTGCGTTTCTGGGCTGACATCCACCACCAGCACTCGATTCGCTTTTTTATACAGTGAGTTTTCTATCAGCAATGGCACAACCCACAGTACATAGGGGGAAGTTGCTTGCTGGATCTGGTGTTGCGTCTCTTGCTGAATCAGCGGATGCAGCAGGTCGTTAAGCCAGTTTTTCTCTTCCGGGTTGGCGAAGATCCGCTCGCGCAAGGCCCGGCGCTGCAATGTTCCATCAGCAGCAATCATGTTTTCGCCAAAGTGATCAGCAATGGCATGTAGCGCAGGTGCACCTGGTTCAACCACCTGACGCGCAATAATATCGGCATCAATGACGTTAATTCCGAGATCAGCAAACGCATTGGCAACGGTACTCTTACCACTGCCAATGCCTCCCGTTAAGGCAACTATATACCCCATAATTTATATTCCCGGGAATTCATCATGATTATCAAAACGTTAAAAATGAGCGCGCGAAAGTGAAATTGATGAAACGTTCGCTCACTATTTACCAGGTAAATTTATGGGATTGTAGCGTAAAAAAAGACAATTTCGCAGTCTTGCGCCGCATTGATTAGTGCGTATGATAGCGTCACTGGAGTTGCGCTCTTACCCTTATAGCCATTAACCCCAGGAATCCGCACATGCGTATTGAAGAAGATCTGAAGTTAGGTTTTAAAGACGTTCTCATCCGCCCTAAACGCTCCACTCTTAAAAGCCGTTCCGATGTTGAACTGGAACGTCAATTCACCTTCAAACATTCAGGTCAGAGCTGGTCCGGCGTGCCGATTATCGCCGCAAATATGGACACCGTAGGCACATTTTCTATGGCCTCTGCGCTGGCTTCTTTTGATATTCTGACTGCTGTGCATAAACACTTTTCTGTCGAAGAGTGGCAAGCGTTTATCAACAATTCTTCCGCTGATGTGCTGAAACATGTGATGGTTTCTACCGGCACGTCTGATGCGGATTTCGAAAAAACTAAACAGATTCTCGACCTGAACCCGGCATTAAACTTCGTTTGTATTGATGTGGCGAATGGTTATTCCGAACACTTCGTGCAGTTCGTTGCGAAAGCGCGTGAAGCGTGGCCGACCAAAACCATTTGTGCTGGCAACGTAGTGACTGGTGAAATGTGTGAGGAGCTTATCCTCTCCGGTGCTGATATCGTTAAAGTTGGCATTGGCCCAGGTTCTGTTTGTACAACTCGCGTCAAAACAGGCGTCGGTTATCCGCAGCTTTCTGCGGTAATCGAATGTGCCGATGCGGCGCACGGTCTGGGCGGAATGATCGTCAGCGACGGTGGCTGTACCACGCCGGGCGATGTGGCGAAAGCCTTTGGCGGCGGTGCCGATTTCGTCATGCTTGGCGGCATGCTGGCGGGCCACGAAGAGAGCGGCGGTCGCATCGTTGAGGAGAACGGCGAGAAATTTATGCTGTTCTACGGCATGAGCTCCGAGTCTGCGATGAAACGTCACGTTGGCGGCGTTGCGGAATACCGCGCAGCAGAAGGTAAAACCGTCAAGCTGCCGCTGCGAGGCCCGGTTGAAAATACCGCGCGTGATATTTTGGGCGGCCTGCGTTCAGCTTGTACATACGTTGGGGCTTCACGCCTGAAAGAGCTGACCAAGCGCACCACGTTTATTCGTGTGCTGGAACAAGAAAACCGCATCTTCAACAACCTGTAATCTCCCAACGCTGGCGTGGAGCAACACGCCAGCGTTATCCCATCCCACTCATCGCATCGCCTAAATGGAAAATTGGCAGATACATTGCCACCACCAGCGTACCGATAATTCCTCCCGTTATGATCAGCAACGCCGGTTCCAGTAAGGCTGCGAGGTTATCCGCCAGCGCCATTGTGTTATCCCGATGATGATGGGCGAGGTTGTCTAACATGAGGTCCAGCGAGCCGGATGCCTCTCCTGTTCTCACTAATTGCAAACAGAGCGGGCTAAACTCACCGGCATTTTTTAGCGCCAGCCAGATGGGATGACCGTTACTGATATCGTGCTGGATTTGTGTCAGAAGTTGCACCCAGTACGGGCAGCGCATTGTTTCTCTGACGCTCTCTACGCCCTGTAAAAAAGTAATGCCTGCACTTTGTGTCAGCGCCAGAATCGTAAAGATCTGCGTGAGTTTTTGTCCCCTCATCAGTGAACCCATAATCGGGATGCGTAACAGCAATTTCTGCCGCGCGATAAGCCAGGTCGGGCGGCGCATCAGCAACTTATTGGCTATCGCCAGCAGAAAGCCGAACAACACCAGCAGCCAGCCCCATTCGCCACTAAAGTCTGCCAGCGTCATGATCCCCTGCGTTAGTGCCGGTAGTGGGGTGTTGAAGGTCTTATAGATAGCGGCAAACTCCGGCAGAACAAAATGCAGCATTGCCACAACCACCATGATTGCCATCGCTAAAATGATGATGGGATAACGCAACGCTGATTTCACTTTGTCGGTCAACTGACGCTGGGATTTTTGCTGACGCGCCAGTTCAAAGCAGCATTCATCCAGCTTACCGGTCAGTTCACCCGTGCGGATCATCGCCTGATAGAGCGGCGGAAATGCCTCTGACCAGGGTAATAAGGCATTGGAAAAAGCAATGCCCTGTTCGAGATCGTGCGCCAGCGATTGCAGCAACGCTTGCCATTGTTTACTGGGATGCTGTTCCGCCAGCAGAGCCAGCCCTTCAGAAAGCGTTAACCCGGCTTTAAGTAGCGTCGCCAGTTGATGAATGACTTCCGCGCTTTTATCTCCTCGCCACTGCGCAGAATTGATGGCGATTCGCTTCAGGCTTAGTGGGGTAACCATCTGTTGCTGTAGTGCCATAAGCAGTAAAGTACGGCTCTCTGCCCATAGCATCCCATCTTGCGCATTGCCGTCGCCGGTTATGCCATGCCAGCGCCAGAGTTGCTTACTTGCCATGCGGCATCCCCAGTACGCGGATTAACTCTTCAAAGGTGGTTAAGCCTTGCTCCACGGCCAGGCAGCCGTTTTCAAAAAGCGTACGCATACCCGCCTGTCGGGCGTGCGTTTCCAGCGATTCAACTTCAGTATTAGCGGAAATAAGCTGGCGTATGGCTGGTGTAATGGGCAGGACTTCAAACAAGGCGGTACGACCATAAAAACCGTGGTAGCAATGTACACAACCGGGTGCCTGCCAGTGGGGCAGCGGCGACGGCCATACAGTGTCTGGAATATGGATGGGCTCCCCTTGCTGTCGGCGACAATGTGGGCAAAGTTTACGTACCAGACGCTGGGCTATTACCAGCGTAAGCGCCGATGATAGCATCCAGCGGGCAACCCCCATTTGCTGTAAACGTACCAGCGTTTCAGTGGTGGAATTGGTGTGTAGCGTGGACAACACCAGGTGACCGGTTTGCACGGCTTTAATGGCAATTTCTGCCGTTTCGCCATCGCGGATCTCTCCGATCATGATGACGTCAGGATCCTGGCGCAATAACGCACGCAAAACACCCTGAAAGGTGAGCCCGGCACGCGGATGGATTTGCGTCTGGTTTAGTCCGGCTATGGGGATCTCAACCGGATCTTCGACGCTACAAATATTAATGTCAGCGGTATTCAGCGTTTGCAGGGCACTATAAAGCGTGACCGTTTTGCCGCTGCCTGTAGGGCCAGTTACCAGCACCAGTCCCTGTGGTTGTTGCAAGGCATGAGCAAAGTCCGCCAGTTGTAACGGCTGCATTCCCAGCGTGTTAACATCCAGTGCCTGGCTCACCTGCTGTAACAACCTTAATACCACCTTTTCACCACCCCGACATGGTAAGGTCGCAATACGAAATGAGACGGTGTTTCCTGCCAGTTCGACAGTGAATTGCCCGTCCTGCGGCAGGCGATGTTCCGCAATATCCAGGTTTCCCAGCACTTTTAATCTGGCTGTTAATGCGACTCCGGCATCCGGTGAAACATCCGGTAAAGGATGCAATACGCCGTCGATACGCAAGCGGATGCGGTAGGCATTGTCCGCTGGTTCGATATGAATATCAGACGCGCGTTGTTCCAGCGCAGATTGTAACGTTCGAGTCAGCAACTCTGCTTTGGGCTGATGCTTCTCCTGAACAGCTACGGGCAATGTCTGTTGTGTGCGACTGGCGTGACCTTCCATTTGTTGGCGCGTCCAGCAGGTGATCTCAATACGTTTGGTGGTAGCGAAATGCAATGCGTCCAGCAACTCATGTGAGGGGGCATCGACCACCGCAACATGAACCACTTCTTCGCTGGCATCCAGCAAGACTCCCTGATAACGCAGGCACAGGGCCGTGAGCTGTGGAATATTCATTGCCGCTCCTTAGTTGGCGTCATCAAAGCGGAAGACATCTTCGCAGGCTTGCTGCAATGCGCTGTCACTTTGAATATTGCAGTTGCGCGCCCAGCCGGTGACGCCGTTTGCGTTATCCCAACCTGGCGTCATGACGACGCTTAGCCCATTGAGACTTTCTTGCCCGGTCAGCGACACCACGCCCTTTGCCACACTCATGGCTGAAACATAGCGGGTGGTGGTAGGCGAGGGAATGCCATTGCTGCCACCGTCGCAGGTATCTAATCCACCATGTTCCAGCGCGCACAACTCTACGGCGGTACGGTAAGGCACAAAGGTTTGTAGCATGTCGGTGAGTGCGGCTTTGCGCAGGTAGTTTTGATAAGCGGGAATACCAATGGCGCTTAAAATGGCAATGATGCCAATAACCACCATCAGTTCGATAAGTGTAAAACCGCGTTGCTTGTCCATCTGTTTCGCTCCTTGATTTGGTTGGTGCTACTTTGGCAAACGCCATCAGCACAGGCGAGGGGCAAAAAACGAAACGGGAAAGCAGATTCCGAGGTTTTTTATTTCGTTGCAGCGAAAGACAAGAAATTTGCGAGGCGTTACGAAGAAAGTTGGGGAAGGGGAGATTATCCGCCCGCGATGGAGCGGATAAATCTGTCAGCAATTAGCGAAAACGCATTGAAAGGTCGAGTGCTTGTACGTGTTTAGTTAGCGCACCGACGGAGATAAAGTCCACGCCCGTTTCGGCAAATTCGCGCAGTGTTTTGTCAGTGACGTTGCCAGACACTTCCAGTAGCGCCTTGTCGTTGGTGCGTTTGACGGCTTCGCGCATCTGTTCTGTTTCGAAGTTATCCAGCATGATGATATCGGCTCCGGCTTTCAGGGCCTCATCAAGTTCTTCCAGATTCTCTACTTCGACTTCTACTGGCGCATCCGGATGCAGCCAGGACGCTTTTTCGACCGCCTGGCGCACTGAGCCGGAGGCAATAATATGGTTTTCTTTGATCAGGAAGGCATCAGAAAGCCCCAGACGGTGATTCGCTCCGCCGCCGCAAAGTACCGCGTATTTCAGAGCTGAACGCAGGCCAGGTAAGGTTTTGCGCGTATCCAACAACTGCGTGTTGGTGCCTTCCAGTAATTCGACATAGTGGCGTACCTTACTGGCAACTCCTGAAAGGGTTTGCACAAAATTAAGCGCAGTGCGTTCGCCCGTTAACAGCACGCGGGATGGGCCTTCAAGTTCGAACAAGGGTTGATTGGCGTTGATGACATCGCCGTCATCCACATGCCAGATTATGGTGACATCGTCGCCTGCCAGTTGAATAAACACCTCTTCAACCCAGCGTTTGCCACAAAATACGCCATTCTCGCGGGTGATCACCGTGGCATGAGAGCGAGAATTTTCCGGTAAAAGTTTTGCCGTAATGTCATTGTTGGCATCGACTGTTCCGCCTAAATCTTCCCGCAGCGCCTGGGCCACCGCGCCGGGGATATCGAGATTAATGCGTTCCAGCAGCTCGTCACGTCGGGTGTCAGGGTTGTAGCGGCGAGGCGGCATGTTAAAACTCCAGATAGCTAACGAATCATAAGGTAGAAACATGCTACTCTGAACCGGGTATTAGCACCACATATAAGGAGATCCTGCATGTTGTTAGAACAGGGGTGGCTGGTTGGCGCGCGCCGCGTTCCCTCACCACATTACGATTGCCGCCTGGATGACGAAACACCCACCCTGCTGGTGGTGCACAATATTAGCCTGCCGCCAGGCGAGTTTGGCGGTCCGTGGATCGACGCATTATTCACTGGAACTATTGATCCGCAGGCACATCCTTTCTTTGCTGAGATCGCCCATTTGCGCGTCTCCGCTCACTGTTTGATTCGCCGTGATGGTGAAATAGTCCAGTATGTTCCTTTCGATAAACGTGCCTGGCATGCGGGAGTCTCTCAGTATCAGGGGCGTGAACGCTGCAATGATTTTTCTATTGGGATTGAGCTTGAAGGCACCGATACTCTGGCGTATACCGATGCGCAGTATCAACAGCTTGCGGCGGTTACGCGGGCACTGATAGATCGCTATCCCGATATCGCTAATAACATGACGGGCCATTGTGATATTGCGCCGGATCGGAAAACCGATCCCGGTCCTGCATTTGATTGGGCACGGTTTCGTGCGCTGGTCAGCAAGGAGACAACATGACGCTATTTACAACCTTACTGGTGTTAATTTTCGAGCGCCTGTTTAAGTTGGGCGAGCACTGGCAGCTTGATCATCGTCTTGAAGCGTTCTTTCGGCGGGTGAAACATTTTTCTCTCGGGCGCACGTTAGGCATGACCATTATTGCGATGGGTGTGACTTTTTTACTGTTACGCGCATTGCAGGGAGTATTGTTCAACGTTCCCACGCTGCTGGTGTGGCTGCTGATTGGTTTGCTGTGTATTGGCGCAGGTAAAGTTCGTCTTCATTATCATGCTTATCTGACAGCTGCTTCACGTAATGATAGCCATGCCCGTGCCACGATGGCTGGCGAACTCACCATGATTCACGGCGTCCCGGCAGGCTGCGACGAACGTGAGTATTTGCGTGAGCTGCAAAATGCATTGCTGTGGATTAACTTTCGTTTTTATCTTGCACCGCTGTTCTGGCTGATTGTGGGGGGAACCTGGGGACCCGTTACGCTGATGGGGTATGCGTTCTTGCGTGCATGGCAATACTGGCTGGCGCGATACCAGACGCCGCATCATCGTTTACAGTCTGGCATTGATGCAGTGCTTCATGTACTGGATTGGGTGCCGGTTCGTCTTGCGGGTGTGGTATATGCCTTGATCGGTCATGGTGAGAAAGCGTTACCGGCCTGGTTTGCTTCGCTGGGTGATTTCCATACTTCGCAATATCAGGTATTAACGCGTCTGGCGCAGTTCTCTCTGGCGCGTGAACCGCATGTCGATAAGGTGGAGACGCCGAAGGCAGCGGTTTCAATGGCGAAGAAAACCTCGTTCGTGGTCGTGGTGGTGATTGCGCTACTGACGATTTACGGGGCGTTGGTGTAGAGATTATTGCCCTCACCCTGTACGGGTGAGGGCGTAGAGAGATTAATGCGCTTTTACGGCTTTGGCGGTTTTCTCTTTAAACAGATAGCCGATACCTAACACGATCAGCCATACCGGGATCAGGTATACCGAAATCGCCATTCCTGGGGTCATCAGCATAATCACCAGTACCGCCGCCATAAACAGCAGGCAGATCCAGTTACCCAGCGGATAAAGCAGAGCAGGGAAGCGAGTTACCACGCCTTGTTCCTGCTTGGCGCGACGGAACTTCATATGCGCCAGACTGATCATCGCCCAGTTGATCACCAGTGCGGATACCACCAGTGCCATTAACAGGCCAAATGCGGATTCCGGAGCAAGATAGTTAATCAATACGCACAATGCTGTAACCAGCGCAGACACCAGAATGGTGTTAACCGGTACGCCGCGTTTATCGACAGACGCCAGCGCTTTTGGCGCGTTCCCCTGTTGTGCCAGACCAAACAGCATACGGCTGTTGCAATATACGCAGCTGTTGTACACGGAGAGCGCCGCAGTCAGTACCACGATGTTCAGCGCATTCGCCACAAAGGTATCGCCTAACTCGTGGAAGATCAGCACAAACGGACTGGTATCGGCGGTAACGCGGGTCCACGGCATCAGTGAGAGCAGAACGGCTAACGAACCAATATAGAAAATCAGGATGCGGTAGATAACCTGGTTAGTTGCTTTCGGGATACTTTGCTCCGGGTTATCAGCTTCTGCTGCGGTGATCCCCACCAGTTCCAGACCACCGAACGAGAACATGATAATCGCCATCATCATCACCAGTCCGGTGAAGCCGTGCGGCAGGAAACCACCTTGATCCCACAGGTTGCTAACGCTCGCCTGCGGGCCGCCGTTGCCACTGAACAGCAGCCAGCCGCCGAAGATGATCATCGCTACTACCGCAATAACTTTGATAATGGCAAACCAGAACTCCATCTCGCCAAACACTTTAACGTTGGTCAGGTTGATGGCGTTAATCACCACAAAGAATACGGCGGCAGAAACCCAGGTTGGGATTTCCGGATACCAGAACTGAATGTATTTACCCACGGCAGTCAGCTCTGCCATGGCAACTAAAACGTACAGTACCCAGTAGTTCCAGCCAGAGGCGAAACCGGCAAAACTGCCCCAGTATTTATAAGCAAAGTGGCTAAAGGAGCCTGCGACAGGTTCTTCGACCACCATTTCACCCAGCTGACGCATGATCAGAAAGGCGATAAAACCAGCAATGGCGTAACCCAGGATAATCCCTGGCCCTGCGGACTGTATTACGGAGGCGCTACCCAGGAATAGCCCTGTCCCTATCGCGCCACCCAGCGCGATAAGCTGAATATGGCGGTTTTTAAGGCCGCGCTTTAGCTGCTCGCCGTGCTGTTGACCTTCCATCATGAAACCTCGTGCGGTGATTGTTTTTTTGATCTACGCAGTGATGCGTGTGTAAGTTTGCAATTCCGTTTGTTGTATTGATTTATTTACATCAAGGAAGTTTGAATTGTTACAAAAAGACTTCCGTCAGATCAAGAATAATGGTATGCGGCAGCGAATGCACCCGCTTTATGCATGGTTGAAGATGAGTTGCTTAAAAAGAAACCGTTTGTAAAGCTCAGCCTCAACCCCTCTCAATATGCAGAGTGAATTTAAATTCGTTTTTATTGACTTAAAAATCAAAAAATTGGTAAGTGAATCGGTTCAATTCGGATTTTTATAGTTTAATAATCGTTAAAAAATCCCTTTCCTACGTAAAGTCTACATTTGTGCATAGTTACAACTTTGAAACGTTATATATGTCAAGTTGTTAAAATGTGCACAGTTTCATGATTTCAATCAAAACCTGTATGGACATAAGGTGAATACTTTGTTACTTTAGCGTCACAGACATGAAATTGGTAAGACCAATTGACTTCGGCAAGTGGCTTAAGACAGGAACTCATGGCCTACAGCAAAATCCGCCAACCAAAACTCTCCGATGTGATTGAGCAGCAACTGGAGTTTTTGATCCTCGAAGGCACTCTCCGCCCGGGCGAAAAACTCCCACCGGAACGCGAACTGGCAAAACAGTTCGACGTCTCCCGTCCCTCCTTGCGTGAGGCGATTCAACGTCTCGAAGCGAAGGGCTTGTTGCTTCGTCGCCAGGGTGGCGGCACTTTTGTCCAGAGCAGCCTATGGCAAAGCTTCAGCGATCCGCTGGTGGAGCTGCTCTCCGACCATCCTGAATCACAGTATGACTTGCTCGAAACACGACACGCCCTGGAAGGTATCGCCGCTTATTACGCCGCGCTGCGTAGTACCGATGAAGACAAGGAACGCATCCGTGAACTCCACCACGCCATAGAGCTGGCGCAGCAGTCTGGCGATCTGGACGCGGAATCAAACGCCGTACTCCAGTATCAGATTGCCGTCACCGAAGCGGCCCACAATGTGGTTCTGCTTCATCTGCTAAGGTGTATGGAGCCGATGTTGGCCCAGAATGTCCGCCAGAACTTCGAATTGCTCTATTCGCGTCGCGAGATGCTGCCGCTGGTGAGTAGTCACCGCACCCGCATATTTGAAGCGATTATGGCCGGTAAGCCGGAAGAAGCGCGCGAAGCATCGCATCGCCATCTGGCCTTTATCGAAGAAATTTTGCTCGACAGAAGCCGTGAAGAGAGCCGCCGTGAGCGTTCTCTGCGTCGTCTGGAGCAACGAAAGAATTAGTGATTTTTCTGGTAAAAATTATCCAGAAGATGTTGTAAATCAAGCGCATATAAAAGCGCGGTAACTAAACGTAGAACCTGTCTTATTGAGCTTTCTGGCGAGAGTTCAATGGGACAGGTTCCAGAAAACTCAACGTTATTAGATAGATAAGGAATAACCCATGTCAGAACGTTTCCCAAATGACGTGGATCCGATCGAAACTCGCGACTGGCTCCAGGCGATCGAATCGGTCATCCGTGAAGAAGGTGTTGAGCGTGCTCAGTATCTGATCGACCAACTGCTTGCTGAAGCCCGCAAAGGCGGTGTAAACGTAGCCGCAGGCACAGGTATCAGCAACTACATCAACACCATCCCCGTTGAAGAACAACCGGAGTATCCGGGTAATCTGGAACTGGAACGCCGTATTCGTTCAGCTATCCGCTGGAACGCCATCATGACGGTGCTGCGTGCGTCGAAAAAAGACCTCGAACTGGGCGGCCACATGGCGTCCTTCCAGTCTTCCGCAACCATTTATGATGTGTGCTTTAACCACTTCTTCCGTGCACGCAACGAGCAGGATGGCGGCGACCTGGTTTACTTCCAGGGCCACATCTCCCCGGGCGTTTACGCCCGTGCTTTCCTGGAAGGTCGTCTGACTCAGGAGCAGCTGGATAACTTCCGTCAGGAAGTTCACGGCAATGGCCTCTCTTCCTATCCGCACCCGAAACTGATGCCGGAATTCTGGCAGTTCCCGACCGTATCTATGGGTCTGGGTCCGATTGGTGCTATTTACCAGGCTAAATTCCTGAAATATCTGGAACACCGTGGCCTGAAAGATACCTCTAAACAGACCGTTTACGCGTTCCTCGGCGACGGTGAAATGGACGAACCGGAATCCAAAGGTGCGATCACCATCGCTACCCGTGAAAAACTGGATAACCTGGTTTTCGTTATCAACTGTAACCTGCAGCGTCTTGACGGCCCGGTCACCGGTAACGGCAAGATCATCAACGAACTGGAAGGCATCTTCGAAGGTGCTGGCTGGAACGTGATCAAAGTGATGTGGGGTAGCCGTTGGGATGAACTGCTGCGTAAAGATACCAGCGGTAAACTGATCCAGCTGATGAACGAAACCGTTGACGGCGACTACCAGACCTTCAAATCGAAAGATGGTGCGTACGTTCGTGAACACTTCTTCGGTAAATATCCTGAAACCGCAGCACTGGTTGCAGACTGGACTGACGAGCAGATCTGGGCACTGAACCGTGGTGGTCACGATCCGAAGAAAATCTACGCTGCATTCAAGAAAGCGCAGGAAACCAAAGGCAAAGCGACAGTAATCCTTGCTCATACCATTAAAGGTTACGGCATGGGCGACGCGGCTGAAGGTAAAAACATCGCGCACCAGGTTAAGAAAATGAACATGGACGGCGTGCGTCACATCCGCGACCGTTTCAATGTGCCGGTGTCTGATGCAGATATCGAAAAACTGCCGTACATCACCTTCCCGGAAGGTTCTGAAGAGCATACCTATCTGCACGCTCAGCGTCAGAAACTGCACGGTTATCTGCCAAGCCGTCAGCCGAACTTCACCGAGAAGCTTGAGCTGCCGAGCCTGCAAGACTTCGGCGCGCTGCTGGAAGAGCAGAGCAAAGAGCTCTCTACCACTATCGCTTTCGTTCGTGCTCTGAACGTGATGCTGAAGAACAAGTCGATCAAAGATCGTCTGGTACCGATCATCGCCGACGAAGCGCGTACTTTCGGTATGGAAGGTCTGTTCCGTCAGATTGGTATTTACAGCCCGAACGGTCAGCAGTACACCCCGCAGGACCGCGAGCAGGTTGCTTACTATAAAGAAGACGAGAAAGGTCAGATTCTGCAGGAAGGGATCAACGAGCTGGGCGCAGGGTGTTCCTGGCTGGCAGCGGCGACCTCTTACAGCACGAACAATCTGCCGATGATCCCATTCTACATCTATTACTCGATGTTCGGCTTCCAGCGTATCGGCGATCTGTGCTGGGCGGCTGGAGACCAGCAAGCGCGTGGCTTCCTGATCGGCGGTACTTCCGGTCGTACCACCCTGAACGGTGAAGGTCTGCAGCACGAAGATGGTCACAGCCACATTCAGTCGCTGACTATCCCGAACTGTATCTCTTACGACCCGGCTTACGCTTACGAAGTTGCTGTCATTATGCATGACGGTCTGGAGCGTATGTACGGTGAAAAACAAGAGAACGTTTACTACTACATCACTACGCTGAACGAAAACTACCACATGCCGGCAATGCCGGAAGGTGCTGAGGAAGGTATCCGTAAAGGTATCTACAAACTCGAAACCATTGAAGGTAGCAAAGGTAAAGTTCAGCTGCTGGGCTCCGGTTCCATCCTGCGTCACGTCCGTGAAGCGGCAGAGATCCTGGCGAAAGATTACGGCGTAGGTTCTGACGTTTATAGCGTGACCTCCTTCACCGAGCTGGCGCGTGATGGTCAGGATTGTGAACGCTGGAACATGCTGCATCCGCTGGAAACTCCGCGCGTTCCGTATATCGCTCAGGTGATGAACGACGCGCCGGCAGTGGCATCTACCGACTATATGAAACTGTTCGCTGAGCAGGTCCGTACTTACGTACCGGCTGACGACTATCGCGTACTGGGTACTGATGGCTTCGGTCGTTCCGACAGCCGTGAGAACCTGCGTCACCACTTCGAAGTTGATGCTTCTTATGTCGTGGTTGCGGCGCTGGGCGAACTGGCTAAACGTGGCGAAATCGATAAGAAAGTGGTTGCTGACGCAATCGCCAAATTCAACATCGATGCAGATAAAGTTAACCCGCGTCTGGCGTAAGAGGTAAAAGAATAATGGCTATCGAAATCAAAGTACCGGACATCGGGGCTGATGAAGTTGAAATCACCGAGATCCTGGTCAAAGTGGGCGACAAAGTTGAAGCCGAACAGTCGCTGATCACCGTAGAAGGCGACAAAGCCTCTATGGAAGTTCCATCTCCGCAGGCGGGTATCGTTAAAGAGATCAAAGTCTCTGTTGGCGATAAAACCCAGACCGGCGCACTGATTATGATTTTCGATTCCGCCGACGGTGCAGCAGACGCTGCACCTGCTCAGGCAGAAGAGAAGAAAGAAGCAGCTCCGGTAGCAGCACCCGCGGCTGCGGCGGCAAAAGACGTTAACGTTCCGGATATCGGCAGCGACGAAGTTGAAGTGACCGAAATCCTGGTGAAAGTTGGCGATAAAGTTGAAGCTGAACAGTCGCTGATCACCGTAGAAGGCGACAAGGCTTCTATGGAAGTTCCGGCTCCGTTTGCAGGTACCGTGAAAGAGATCAAAGTGAACGTGGGTGACAAAGTGTCTACCGGCTCGCTGATTATGGTCTTCGAAGTCGCGGGTGAAGCAGGCGCGGCAGCTCCGGCGGCTAAACAGGAAGCGACTCCGGCAGCGACCCCCGCACCAGCAGCTGGCGTGAAAGAAGTTAACGTTCCGGATATCGGCGGTGACGAAGTTGAAGTGACCGAAGTGATGGTGAAAGTGGGCGACAAAGTTGCCGCTGAACAGTCACTGATTACCGTAGAAGGCGATAAAGCTTCTATGGAAGTTCCGGCTCCGTTTGCAGGCGTCGTGAAGGAACTGAAAGTCAACGTTGGCGATAAAGTGAAAACTGGTTCGCTGATTATGATCTTCGAAGTTGAAGGCGCAGCACCTGCGGCAGCTCCTGCGAAACAGGAAGCGGCAGCGCCGGCTCCGGCAGCAAAAGCTGAAGCTCCGGCAGCAGCTCCGGCTGCGAAAGCGGAAGGCAAATCTGAATTTGCTGAAAACGACGCTTACGTTCACGCGACCCCGCTGATCCGCCGTCTGGCACGCGAGTTTGGCGTTAACCTGGCGAAAGTGAAGGGCACTGGCCGTAAAGGTCGTATCCTGCGCGAAGACGTTCAGGCTTACGTGAAAGAAGCTATCAAACGTGCAGAAGCAGCTCCGGCGGCGACTGGCGGTGGTATCCCTGGCATGCTGCCGTGGCCGAAGGTGGACTTCAGCAAGTTTGGCGAAATCGAAGAAGTGGAACTGGGCCGTATCCAGAAAATTTCTGGTGCTAACCTGAGCCGTAACTGGGTGATGATCCCGCATGTTACCCACTTCGACAAAACCGATATCACCGAGCTGGAAGCGTTCCGTAAACAGCAGAACGAAGAAGCGGCGAAACGTAAGCTGGATGTGAAGATCACCCCGGTTGTCTTCATCATGAAAGCCGTTGCTGCAGCTCTTGAGCAGATGCCTCGCTTCAATAGTTCGCTGTCGGAAGACGGTCAGCGTCTGACCCTGAAGAAATACATCAACATCGGTGTGGCGGTGGATACCCCGAACGGTCTGGTTGTTCCGGTATTCAAAGACGTCAACAAGAAAGGCATCATCGAGCTGTCTCGCGAGCTGATGACTATTTCTAAGAAAGCGCGTGACGGTAAGCTGACTGCGGGCGAAATGCAGGGCGGTTGCTTCACCATCTCCAGCATCGGCGGCCTGGGTACTACCCACTTCGCGCCGATTGTGAACGCGCCGGAAGTGGCTATCCTCGGCGTTTCCAAGTCCGCGATGGAGCCGGTGTGGAATGGTAAAGAGTTCGTGCCGCGTCTGATGCTGCCGATTTCTCTCTCCTTCGACCACCGCGTGATCGACGGTGCTGATGGTGCCCGTTTCATTACCATCATTAACAACACGCTGTCTGACATTCGCCGTCTGGTGATGTAAGTAAAAGAGCCGGCCCAACGGCCGGCTTTTTTCTGGTAATCTCATGAATGTATTGAGGTTATTAGCGAATAGACAAATCGGTTGCCGTTTGTTGTTTAAAAATTGTTAACAATTTTGTAAAATACCGACGGATAGAACGACCCGGTGGTGGTTAGGGTATTACTTCACATACCCTATGGATTTCTGGGTGCAGCAAGGTAGCAAGCGCCAGAATCCCCAGGAGCTTACATAAGTAAGTGACTGGGGTGAGGGCGTGAAGCTAACGCCGCTGCGGCCTGAAAGACGACGGGTATGACCGCCGGAGATAAATATATAGAGGTCATGATGAGTACTGAAATCAAAACTCAGGTCGTGGTACTTGGGGCAGGCCCCGCAGGTTACTCCGCTGCCTTCCGTTGCGCTGATTTAGGTCTGGAAACCGTAATCGTAGAACGTTACAACACCCTTGGCGGTGTTTGCCTGAACGTCGGCTGTATCCCTTCTAAAGCACTGCTGCACGTAGCAAAAGTTATCGAAGAAGCCAAAGCGCTGGCTGAACACGGTATCGTCTTCGGCGAACCGAAAACCGATATTGACAAGATTCGTACCTGGAAAGAGAAAGTGATCAATCAGCTGACCGGTGGTCTGGCTGGTATGGCGAAAGGCCGCAAAGTCAAAGTGGTCAACGGTCTGGGTAAATTCACCGGGGCTAACACCCTGGAAGTTGAAGGTGAGAACGGCAAAACCGTGATCAACTTCGACAATGCGATCATTGCAGCGGGTTCTCGCCCGATCCAACTGCCGTTTATTCCGCATGAAGATCCGCGTATCTGGGACTCCACTGACGCGCTGGAACTGAAAGAAGTGCCAGAACGCCTGCTGGTAATGGGTGGCGGTATCATCGGTCTGGAAATGGGCACCGTTTACCACGCGCTGGGTTCACAGATTGACGTGGTTGAAATGTTCGACCAGGTTATCCCGGCAGCTGACAAAGACATCGTTAAAGTCTTCACCAAGCGTATCAGCAAGAAATTCAACCTGATGCTGGAAACCAAAGTTACCGCCGTTGAAGCGAAAGAAGACGGTATTTATGTGACGATGGAAGGCAAAAAAGCACCAGCTGAACCGCAGCGTTACGACGCCGTGCTGGTAGCGATTGGTCGTGTGCCGAACGGTAAAAACCTCGACGCAGGCAAAGCTGGCGTGGAAGTTGACGACCGTGGTTTCATCCGCGTTGACAAACAGCTGCGTACCAACGTACCGCACATCTTTGCTATCGGCGATATCGTCGGTCAGCCGATGCTGGCACACAAAGGTGTTCACGAAGGTCACGTTGCCGCTGAAGTTATCGCCGGTAAGAAACACTACTTCGATCCGAAAGTTATCCCGTCCATCGCCTATACCGAACCAGAAGTTGCATGGGTAGGTCTGACTGAGAAAGAAGCGAAAGAGAAAGGCATCAGCTATGAAACCGCCACCTTCCCGTGGGCTGCTTCTGGTCGTGCTATCGCTTCTGACTGCGCAGACGGTATGACCAAGCTGATTTTCGACAAAGAATCTCACCGCGTGATCGGTGGTGCGATTGTTGGTACCAACGGCGGCGAGCTGCTGGGTGAAATCGGGCTGGCAATCGAAATGGGTTGTGATGCTGAAGACATCGCACTGACCATCCACGCGCACCCGACTCTGCACGAGTCTGTGGGCCTGGCGGCAGAAGTGTTCGAAGGTAGCATTACCGACCTGCCGAACCCGAACCCGAAAGCGAAGAAGAAGTAATTTTTCGTTTGCCGGAACATCCGGCAATTAAAAAAGCGGCTAACCACGCCGCTTTTTTTACGTCTGCAATTTACCTTTCCAGTCTTCTTGCTCCACGTTCAGAGAGACGTTCGCGTACTGTTGACCGTTGCTCGTTATTCAGCCTGACAGTATGGTTACTGTCGTTTAGACGTTGTGGGCGGCTCTCCTGAACTTTCTCCCGAAAAACCTGACGTTGTTCAGGTGATGCCGATTGTATACGCTGGCGGGCGTTATCACGTTGCTGTTGGTTCAGTGGGCGCTGCTGTACTTTTTCCTTAAACACCTGGCGCTGTTCGGGAGTTGCAGACTGAATACGCTCACGCGCTGCCTCTCTTCGCTGCTGGTTCTGCGGGTTAGTCTGCATTTTCTCGCGAACCGCCTGGCGCTGCTCAGGCGAGGCGGACTGAATACGCTGGCGCGCTGCCTCCCTTCGCTGCTGGATCTGCGGGTTAGTCTGCATTTTCTCGCGGACTGCCTGGCGCTGCTCAGGAGAGGCCGACTGATAACGCTGACGAGCGGCGTCCTTTTGCTGCTGGGTCAGTGGTTGGCGACGGCTGAAGTCGCGGAAGTCGTCATAGCTCCCATAGTGTTCAGCTTCATTAAACCGCTGTGCCGCTGCCTGACGTTGGGTATCTCGTGTAATGACGGGGGCGGCGTGTGTTCGTTGCTGAAACTGACTTGCTGTCGCCTGACGCTGGCTGTCGCGTGTTGGAGCAGGTAGCTGCGTGGCACTCATTCCGCCGTTGACATCGGTTTGATGAAACCGCTTTGCCATATCCTGATCATGATAGGGCACACCATTACGGTAGTTTGGATTGTGCCGCCATGCCATATTCTTATCAGTAAGATGCTCACCGGTGATACTGTTGAAATTGTTGACGTCGATATTGATGTTGTCGCCGTTGTGTTGCCAGCCATTACTGTCACGATGACCGCCATCGTGGTGATGATAATCATCATCGTCATGATGATGATGGTCATGATCGTCGTCATCCCAGTCGATGCTGCTGAATAGTGCGTACGTGGTAGCAACGCCCATGCTATAGCCGAATCCGCGCACAAAGCTGTCAACAAACGGTTCTCCGGCTGGTGGTGGCAGATAAACCGGCGGATACGCAGTATTGGCCCAGTTCCCGTAAACCACGGTTGGGTTGTAGTTGGGAATATAGACCACATCAGGATTGGCGGGCTCAATGGAAATGACGGTTGTTGCCGGCTCTGTAATGACGGGGTTGGCAGTTAAAACGGTATTGGATGGTATGACGGGTGCCGTGACTGTCTGTTTTACCGGTACAGCTTTCTTCGTTGTGGTAATAACTTTCTGTTCGGTTGATGACTTCAGCGAGCCGGTTTGTTGCGCCAGTTGCCGCAATCGCTGTACCGAGTCCATCACGTCCTGCGGCTGCGCCAGAAAAGCATCGCCCAGGTTTTGCACCCATTGCGGGTTTTCGCCCATCAATGCCATCAATTGTGGAAAGGCCACCAGTGATTTAACGCTGGCGTCCCACGGCTGGTCAGATACCGCCTGAATAGCAGCATCGCCTTGTTTAAGTGGATTATCGTGCGACCATTGCACTGCTTGAGCAACGTTTGTCGGATAGGTTGATGCCATCAGCACCTGCGAAAGTAGGGCGTCGGGATACAGCGCGACGGGTGCGACCCATTGATCTATTTGTGCAGTGCTGAATGCGGATTTGACGACTGCGGGTATTACGGGAGGTGCGGAAACCGTTGCAGGAAGCGTAACAGCGGCAGCGTCAGACACAGCCAGTTGTGTCGATTGCGGTTCTACAGGCGCTTCCACTGTGCGGCTTTTTATATATAGCCCGGCAGAGGCAGCACAAAGCCCGGCACTGCAAATTAGCGCCAGCACATGGGGTTTAAACGGCAAAGTCATTTTCATAATTCGGATCTCAAGGAAATCGCAATGGTCGGCGAACTGCCACCCGCAGGTGCTGTGAATCCGAGTATAAAGAGGCGGTAGTTTAAATTTTGACTAATCTTGGGATTCGTTGAGAAAGGTGATTATCACCATGCGAATTAACGAAGTTTTTACGGAGGGAAACAATCTCTAGACCATCCTTAACGATTCAGCCACTTTTTTATGTTGCTTTTTTGTAAACAGATTAACACGTCGTCAAAATCCTGCTATTCTGCCCGTTGCGGTACTGGGCATTTACCCTACAAACTGCTGTCTCACAGGAGCGTGAAGAGAATCGCCTGCCGCACTATGACAATGAGAGCGAGGAGAACCGTCGTGCTAGAAGAATACCGTAAGCACGTAGCTGAGCGTGCCGCTGAGGGGATTGCGCCCAAACCCCTGGATGCAAACCAAATGGCCGCGCTTGTAGAGCTGCTGAAAAACCCGCCCGCGGGCGAAGAAGAATTCCTGTTAGATCTGTTAACCAACCGTGTTCCCCCAGGCGTCGATGAAGCCGCCTATGTAAAAGCAGGCTTCCTGGCTGCTATCGCTAAAGGCGAAGCTAAATCCCCTCTGCTGACTCCGGAAAAAGCTATCGAACTGCTGGGCACCATGCAGGGTGGTTACAACATTCATCCGCTGATCGACGCGCTGGATGATGCCAAACTGGCACCTATTGCTGCCAAAGCACTTTCTCACACGCTGCTGATGTTCGATAACTTCTATGACGTAGAAGAGAAAGCGAAAGCAGGCAACGAATATGCGAAGCAGGTAATGCAGTCCTGGGCGGATGCCGAATGGTTCCTGAATCGCCCGGCGCTGGCTGAAAAACTGACCGTTACCGTCTTTAAAGTCACTGGCGAAACCAACACCGATGACCTTTCTCCGGCACCGGATGCGTGGTCACGCCCGGATATCCCACTGCACGCGCTGGCGATGCTGAAAAACGCCCGTGAAGGTATTGAGCCAGACCAGCCAGGTGTTGTTGGCCCGATCAAACAGATTGAAGCTCTGCAACAGAAAGGTTTCCCGCTGGCGTACGTCGGTGACGTTGTGGGTACGGGTTCATCGCGTAAATCCGCCACGAACTCCGTTCTGTGGTTTATGGGCGATGATATTCCACATGTGCCGAACAAACGCGGCGGTGGTTTGTGCCTCGGCGGTAAAATTGCACCCATCTTCTTTAACACGATGGAAGACGCGGGTGCACTGCCAATCGAAGTCAACGTCTCTAACCTGAACATGGGCGACGTGATTGACGTTTACCCGTACAAAGGTGAAGTGCGTAACCACGAAACAGGCGAACTGCTGGCGACCTTCGAACTGAAAACCGACGTGCTGATTGATGAAGTGCGTGCTGGCGGCCGTATTCCGCTGATTATCGGGCGTGGCCTGACCACCAAAGCTCGTGAAGCACTTGGTCTGCCGCACAGTGATGTGTTCCGTCAGGCGAAAGATGTCGCTGAGAGCGATCGCGGCTTCTCGCTGGCGCAGAAAATGGTAGGCCGTGCCTGTGGCGTGAAAGGCATTCGTCCGGGCGCGTACTGCGAACCGAAAATGACTTCTGTAGGCTCTCAGGACACCACCGGCCCGATGACCCGTGATGAACTGAAAGACCTGGCGTGCCTGGGCTTCTCGGCTGACCTGGTGATGCAGTCTTTCTGCCACACCGCGGCGTATCCGAAGCCAGTTGACGTGAACACGCACCACACGCTGCCGGACTTCATTATGAACCGTGGCGGTGTGTCGCTGCGTCCGGGTGACGGCGTCATTCACTCCTGGCTGAACCGTATGCTGCTGCCGGATACCGTCGGTACCGGTGGTGACTCCCATACCCGTTTCCCGATCGGTATCTCTTTCCCGGCGGGTTCTGGTCTGGTGGCGTTTGCTGCCGCAACTGGCGTAATGCCGCTGGATATGCCGGAATCCGTTCTGGTGCGCTTCAAAGGCAAAATGCAGCCGGGCATCACCCTGCGCGATCTGGTACACGCCATTCCGCTGTATGCGATCAAACAAGGTCTGCTGACCGTTGAGAAGAAAGGCAAGAAAAACATCTTCTCTGGTCGCATTCTGGAAATTGAAGGTCTGCCGGATCTGAAAGTTGAGCAGGCCTTTGAGCTAACCGATGCGTCCGCCGAGCGTTCTGCCGCTGGTTGTACTATCAAGCTGAACAAAGAACCGATCATCGAATACCTGAGCTCCAACATCGTCCTGCTGAAGTGGATGATCGCGGAAGGTTACGGCGATCGTCGTACCTTGGAACGCCGTATTCAGGGCATGGAAAAATGGCTGGCGAATCCTGAGCTGCTGGAAGCCGATGCAGATGCGGAATACGCGGCAGTGATCGACATCGATCTGGCGGAGATTAAAGAGCCAATCCTGTGTGCTCCGAACGATCCGGATGACGCACGTCCGCTGTCTGCGGTACAGGGCGAGAAGATCGACGAAGTATTTATCGGTTCTTGCATGACTAACATCGGTCACTTCCGTGCCGCTGGTAAACTGCTGGATGCGCACAAAGGTCAGTTGCCGACCCGCCTGTGGGTGGCACCGCCAACCCGTATGGACGCCGCGCAACTGACGGAAGAAGGCTACTACAGCGTCTTCGGTAAGAGCGGGGCTCGTATCGAGATCCCGGGCTGTTCCCTGTGTATGGGTAACCAGGCGCGTGTAGCAGACGGTGCGACGGTGGTTTCCACCTCTACCCGTAACTTCCCGAACCGTTTGGGTACTGGCGCGAATGTCTTCCTGGCTTCTGCAGAACTGGCGGCTGTTGCGGCGCTGATTGGCAAACTGCCGACGCCGGAAGAGTACCAGACCTACGTTGCGCAAGTAGATAAAACTGCCGTTGATACTTATCGTTATCTGAACTTCAACCAGCTTTCTCAGTACACCGAAAAAGCCGATGGGGTGATTTTCCAGACTGCGGTGTAATAAGTAAGCGCACGCGCTGCGCATAAACGACACCAATGCCCGGTGAATGAGATTCCCGGGCATTTTTTATTTCTAAACCATCGCCGTTCCGCTGTTTTTCTCCGGTAAGGCTGCGATAATTACATCAATGGCGCGATGCGATTTCGGCGCATTGCCGGGAGCAGAGGAACACACTATGGATTACGAATTTCTGCGCGATATTACCGGAGTGGTAAAGGTGCGTATGTCCATGGGGCATGAAGTGGTCGGGCACTGGTTTAATGAAGAGGTGAAAGAAAACCTGGCCTTGCTTGATGAAGTGGAACAAGCAGCGCACGCACTGAAAGGTAGCGAACGGTCCTGGCAACGGGCAGGGCATGAATACACCCTGTGGATGGACGCTGAAGAGGTGATGGTTCGCGCCAATCAACTGGAATTCGCTGGCGATGAAATGGAAGAGGGGATGAACTACTACGACGAAGAAAGCCTGTCGCTATGCGGCGTTGAGGATTTTCTGCAGGTCGTGGCGGCTTACCGCAATTTCGTGCAGCAGAAGTAAATAAATCTGGCGGAGCCTGGGAGCTCCGCCAGAGCCGTTAAACAGCTGGCATATTGCGCCCGTAATAAATCTCGCGCATTTCTTTCCACAGCGCAGCGGTAATTTCCTGGCGCTCGCTGTCGGTTAAATCTTCCGGTTTGGTGTGGAACATGTAGTGCTTAAGGTCGAACTCTTTAAGCAACATCTTGGTATGGAAGATATTTTCCTGATAGACGTTTACATCCACCATGTCATACAGCGCCTTCATATCGTCAGACATAAAGTTCTGAATCGAATTAATCTCATGGTCGATAAAGTGCTTCATACCGTTAATGTCGCGAGTAAAACCGCGCACGCGATAATCAATGGTTACGATATCGGACTCAAGCTGGTGGATCAGGTAATTCAGCGCCTTCAGCGGAGAAATCACGCCGCAGGTAGAGACTTCAATATCGGCGCGGAAGGTACATAAACCGCCTTCAGGATGACTTTCCGGGTAGGTATGTACGCAAATATGACTTTTATCGAGATGAGCAACCACCGTTTCTGGCAGTGGGCCGGGGTGTTCTGTTTTGTCGATGAGTTTCGGGTCAACCGGTTCTTCACTCACCAGAATAGTGACGCTGGCACCCTGTGGTTCGTAATCCTGGCGGGCGATGTTAAGAATATTGGCCCCGATAATGGAACAGGTTTCTGACAGGATTTCGGTCAGACGGTTGGCATTATAGAGTTCATCGATATAAGCAATATAACCGTCGCGCTCTTCGGCAGTTTTGGCGTAGCAGATATCGTAAATACAAAAACTCAGACTTTTGGTCAGATTATTAAAGCCATGCAGTTTCAGTTTTTTCAATTTCTTATCTTCTCCTTAGGACGGCTGTGAAGCCAGTGCGTCTTGCAGATACTGAGGTAAGGCAAAAGCTGCCGTATGGATTGCCGGATTGTAATAACGGCATTTCAGGCCAGAAGCGAGAAAACGCGCCTGAATAATTTCGGTTGAGAGATGGCGTAAGGCGTCGTTATCTGTCGCCCATGCAAAAGTCATGATACCGCCGTAATAGGTCGGGATCGCCGCCTGATAAAAGCCAACGTCGCTGAAGTAATGGCTGAGTTTGCGATGGCTGTCGATGGCTTCTTCCTGCTGTAAAAAGCAGACGCCGTTTTGTGCGACGAAGATACCGCCAGGATTCAGGCAACGTTTGCAGCCTTCATAAAATGCTGAGGTGAACAGGCTTTCGCCGGGACCGATAGGATCGGTGCAGTCGGAGATAATGACATCAAAGGTCTGGCTGGTTTGATTAACGAAATTGACGCCATCGTCGATCACTAGTTGAAAGCGCGGATCGTCGTAGCTACCGGCGTTATGGTTGGGCAGATACTGACGGCAGAACGACACGACACCCGCATCGATTTCCACCATCGTGATTGACTCAACGTTTTTATGTCGGGTTACTTCACGCAGCATGGCACCGTCGCCGCCGCCGATAATCAGCACATGTTTCGCGTGACCGTGGGCCAGTAGCGGAACATGGGTCATCATCTCATGATAGATAAACTCGTCGCGCTCGGTGGTTTGTACTACGCCATCCAGCGCCATTACGCGACCAAATGCAGCGTTCTCAAAAATGATCAGATCCTGGTGATCGGTCTTTTCATGATACAGAACGTTATCTACCGCAAAGTACTGCCCAAACTGGTCGTGTAGCGTTTCATGCCACTGTTTTTTTTCGGCCATGGGTTGATACCTCCTTTGTTAACACCCGTAAAAAAAGGGCGCAACATAATAGCTAACATTGACCGCGGATGCACGGTCAATATTTCTACAAAAAGGTATCAGGGATTATTTGACGTAGGCAAGCAGGCTTAAGGAATCGCGGGCCAGGGCTTTGCATTTTTTAGCGACGGGAATGCCAATGCCGCTGAGATCGCGGTAGCTGTCTTCACCGAGAGCTTTCATGTCGAAGGTGTCGTAATTACTGAGATCCCACTGGTTTTGCTGGGCGAAAAAGACCAGTGCGCGACGAATTTGCCCGTTAGGTAAGTTCTGGTAACCACAATCGTTCTTCAGAAAGACAAAAACTGCCGTTAAATCGGCCATATCTTCGGCTTCAGACTCGCTGAGCGCGTAACTGTTTGCGCAAACGGCGATCAGGCTGCCGAATAACACTGTTCTGAAAAACGTCTTCATTGCTTCTACCAGGGGCTTAAAGAAGATAAACGTTAGCACACTGCGAGCGAGGCGACGACCATTATTGTCGATTAAATTGTGTCTGCGGCTTGACCTTCCCGTAAGGGGAAGGACTATGCTCAACGTTTGATTTTGTTTTGCCTGCTTAAGAATAAGGAAATAACTATGCAACGTCGTGATTTCTTGAAATATTCCGTCGCACTGGGTGTGGCTTCAGCCTTGCCACTGTGGAGCCGTGCAGTCTTTGCGGCGGAACGCCCAACGTTACCGATCCCTGATTTGCTCACGACCGATGCCCGTAATCGCATTCAGTTAACTATTGGCGCAGGTCAGTCCACCTTTGGCGAGAAAACTGCAACTACCTGGGGCTATAACGGCAATCTGCTGGGGCCGGCGGTGAAATTACAGCGCGGCAAAGCGGTAACGGTTGATATCTACAACCAACTGGCGGAAGAGACGACGTTGCACTGGCACGGGCTGGAAGTACCGGGTGACGTCGACGGCGGCCCACAGGGAATTATTCCGCCAGGTGGCAAGCGCTCGGTGACGTTGAACGTTGATCAACCTGCCGCTACCTGCTGGTTCCATCCACATCAACATGGCAAGACCGGCGACAGGTGGCGATGGGGCTGGCTGGTCTGGTGGTGATTGAAGATGACGAGATCCTGAAATTAATGCTGCCAAAACAGTGGGGTATCGATGATGTTCCGGTGATCGTTCAGGATAAGAAATTTAGCGCCGACGGGCAGATTGATTATCAACTGGATGTGATGACCGCCGCCGTGGGCTGGTTTGGCGATACGCTGCTGACCAACGGTGCAATCTACCCACAACACGCTGCCCCGCGTGGTTGGCTGCGCCTGCGTTTGCTCAATGGCTGTAATGCCCGCTCGCTCAATTTCGCCACCAGCGACAATCGCCCGCTGTATGTGATTGCCAGCGACGGTGGTCTGCTACCTGAACCGGTGAAGGTGAGCGAGCTGCCGGTGCTGATGGGCGAGCGTTTTGAAGTGCTGGTGGAGGTTAACGACAACAAACCCTTTGACCTGGTGACGCTGCCGGTCAGCCAGATGGGGATGGCGATTGCACCGTTTGACAAGCCGCATCCGGTAATGCGGATTCAGCCGATTGCTATTAGTGCCTCCGGTGCTTTGCCTGACACATTAAGTAGCCTGCCTGCGTTACCTTCGCTGGAAGGGCTGACGGTACGCAAGCTGCAACTTTCTATGGACCCGATGCTCGATATGATGGGGATGCAGATGCTAATGGAGAAATATGGCGATCAGGCGATGGCCGGAATGGATCACAGCCAGATGATGGGCCATATGGGGCACGGCAATATGAATCATATGAACCACGGCGGGAAGTTCGATTTCCACCATGCCAATAAAATCAACGGTCAGGCGTTTGATATGAATAAGCCGATGTTTGCGGCGGCGAAAGGGCAGTACGAACGTTGGGTTATCTCTGGCGTGGGCGACATGATGCTGCATCCGTTCCATATTCACGGCACGCAGTTCCGTATCTTGTCAGAAAATGGCAAACCGCCAGCGGCTCATCGCGCGGGCTGGAAAGATACCGTTAAGGTAGAAGGCAATGTCAGTGAAGTGCTGGTGAAGTTTAATCACAACGCACCGAAAGAACATGCTTATATGGCGCACTGCCATCTGCTGGAGCATGAAGATACGGGGATGATGTTAGGGTTTACGGTATAAAAAGACCGTATTCGGAAATATGCCCGGATTTCTCCGGGCATTATGGTTATTTCACATCATCCGGCAGGGCATAAGCCACAATATAGTCGCCCATCTTCGTACCAAATGAACCGTGACCGCCTGCGGAGATCACCACGTACTGCTTGCCATTCACTTCATAGGTCATCGGTGTTGCCTGACCACCCGCCGGTAAACGACCCTGCCACAGTTTTTCACCGTTGCTCATGTTGTAAGCGCGCAGGTAGTTATCTGCCGTAGCGGCGATAAACAGCACGTTACCCGCCGTGGAGATTGGCCCGCCCAGCATCGGCATACCCATATTGAACGGCACCGGAACCGGCATCGGGAACGGCATACTGTCCTGCGGCGTACCAATACGTTTCTTCCACACCACTTCATTAGTTTTCAGATCCAGCGCCGAGATATAACCCCATGCTGGCTGTTTACATGGCAGACCAAATGGTGAGAGGAACGGGTTGAGCGTGACACCATACGGTACACCGTACTGTGGCTGAATGCCGGATTCCGTACCCGTGCCTTTGGCATCTTTCGGCTGCTCCATCGGGTTGCCAGGACCACGCGGGAGCAGTTTCGAAACAAACGGCAGTGCCATTGGGTTGGCAATTGCCACTTCACGATTTGGATCAACGGAAATCCCGCCCCATTCGAACATCCCCAGGTTACCCGGGAAGACCAGCGTACCCTGTTCAGATGGCGGCGTGAAAATGCCTTCATAGCGCATCTGGTGGAACATCACGCGGCACACCAGTTGGTCAAACATGGTGGCTCCCCACATATCCGCACCGCTCAAATCTTTCGTCGGACGGAAGCTCAGTTCCGAGAATGGTTGAGTAGGGGTAACGTAATCGCCTTTGGCAGCACCTTGGGGAACCGGTTTTTCCGGGGCCGGAACCACCAGTTCGCCATTACGACGATCGAGCACAAAAATGTTACCGGTTTTCGCCGGAGCGTAAATAATCGGCACTTTCTGACCATTAACGGTGATGTCCGCCAGCGTCGGCTGTGCCGGAAGATCCATGTCCCACAGGTCGTGGTGAACGGTCTGGTAGCTCCACGCCAGTTTCCCGGTAGTGGCATTCAGCGCCAGAATCGAGCTGGCATAACGTTCCTGTTCCGGTGTGCGGTTACCGCCCCAGATATCCGGCGTGGTCACGCCCATCGGCAGATAGACCAGATCCAGCTTCGCGTCATAGGCCGCTGGTGCCCACGAGTTTGGTGAGTTAAAGGTAAAGGCGTGTTCGTCAGACGGGATTGCGTTCGGATCTTTCGCGCCCGGATCAAAAGCCCACAGCAGCTCCCCGGTGTTGACATCAAAACCACGGATCACGCCAGACGTTTCGCGGGTTGAGAAGTTATCGGTGACTGAACCGGCCATCACGATGGTTTTATCGGTGATAATTGGCGGAGAAGTCGGCTCATACAGACCCGGTTTGGTGTCTGGCATATTGCTTTGCAGATTGAGCACGCCTTTATTGGCGAAGGTTTCGCACAGTTTGCCGTTTTCAGCGTTAATCGCAATCAGGCGACCATCATTCACTGGAAGAATGATACGACGCGGGCAATCCGCCATCACTTCCGGCGAAGCCGTTTCTGCTTTGGCTTCATGATAAGAGACGCCACGGCAGGTTACGTGCTGGAAAGACTCGTTGGTTTTCAGCTCAGGATCGTAATGCCATTTCTCTTTGCCGCTGGCGGCATCAAGCGCAAACAGGCGCTGGTGAGCGGTACACAGGTAAAGGGTATCGCCCACTTTAATCGGCGTCACTTCATTGGTGATTTCACCCGGATCGTTCGGCTGCTTCACATCGCCAGTACGGAACACCCAGGCTTCTTTCAGCTTGTGGACGTTATCGGCGTGAATTTGCTTCAGTGGTGAAAAGCGTTGACCTTCCTGATTGCGGCCATACGCAGGCCAGTCCTGATCGGCAACGGGGGAGATAGCTTCGGCAGGTGTGGCATCGGCGCTTAAGGTGCCGTTGATCTCCTGCGGATCGTTAAATCCGGCCCAGGTCAGGATACCACCGCTAATCAGCAGTGCGACCACCAGTGCGGCAACTGCGCCGCTGGCAGGAATGACCAGGCGACGCCAGACAAACGGCAGGATCAGCCAGATGCCGAAGAAGACCAGAATATCGCTGCGCGGAGTCAGCGCCCAGAAGTCGAAACCAACTTCCCAGACGCCCCAAATCATGGTGCCGAGCAGCAGGGCTGCGTATAGCCAAAGCGCGGCGCGTTTACTGCGCCACAGCATCCAGGCGACGCCGAGCATCACAAGGCCAGCGATAGGGTAGTACCAGGAGCCGCCAATCGCGACCAGCCAGCCTCCGCCAATGAGTAGATACAGCCCGCAAAGCGCTGCAAAAAGGGCTGTTAGCGTGACGAGTAATCGTCGCGAGCCTGTATTGTTAATTGCCATAAAGAGACACCATTTCAATTCATTAATATTTTAGTAGCAATTAATTATAGATTTTAACATGTGTGACCGTCATCACAATTCGAGCTTTATTAACAGATTCCGCGAATGAATAGTTTTACTGGTATACTGCGTGTCTTGCGCTTTGTTGCGGTGCCAAAACCTGCCCGTGCGAAGTGATTTGTTTTTAAATCATATGGTTAGAGATATGAAACATACTGTAGAAGTAATGATCCCCGAAGCGGAGATTAAAGCGCGTATCGCCGAACTGGGTCGTCAGATTACTGAGCGTTACAAAGACAGCGGCAGCGATATGGTGCTGGTGGGTCTGCTGCGTGGCTCATTTATGTTTATGGCGGACCTGTGCCGTGAAGTTCAGGTATCTCATGAAGTCGACTTTATGACCGCCTCCAGCTACGGTAGCGGCATGTCCACCACCCGTGATGTGAAAATCCTCAAAGATCTGGATGAAGATATCCGTGGCAAGGACGTGCTGATTGTTGAAGATATCATCGACTCGGGGAATACACTGTCGAAAGTGCGTGAGATCTTAAGCCTGCGCGAACCGAAGTCGTTGGCGATTTGTACGCTGCTGGATAAACCGTCCCGTCGTGAAGTGAACGTCCCGGTTGAATTTATCGGTTTCTCGATCCCGGATGAGTTTGTGGTGGGTTACGGCATTGATTACGCACAGCGTTACCGTCATCTGCCGTATATTGGCAAAGTGATTCTGCTGGACGAGTAAGTGTGAAGTTGCCGGATGTGTTGCATCCGGCATGGCATTTTTATTTGTGGTTGGCGTGTTTCAGCTTGAGGTTGGAAATCCCGTGACGGTAACGTTGCTCAAGGGTTTCGCGGTTGGTGGCGGTAACATCCAGATCACGCAGCAAGCCGTCGTGAATGCCGTAGGCCCAGCCGTGAATGGTAACTTTCTGCCCGCGTTTCCACGCTGATTGCATAATGGTGGAGTGGCCCAGGTTATACACCTGTTCCATGACGTTCAGTTCACACAAGGTATCCAGACGGCGCTCTTGCGGCATTTCGCCGAGCAATGAGCTATGTTTGAACCAGATATCGCGGATATGCAGCAGCCAGTTGTTGATAAGCCCCAGTTCCGGGTTTTCAACGGCGGCTTGTACGCCGCCGCAACCGTAGTGGCCACAGATAATAATGTGTTCAACTTCGAGTACATCCACTGCATACTGAACCACGGAAAGGCAGTTCAGGTCGGTGTGAATGACCAGGTTAGCAACATTACGGTGAACAAAGAGTTCGCCCGGCTCAAGACCGGTTAAACGTTCTGCAGGAACGCGACTGTCGGAACATCCAATCCATAGAAAGCGCGGTTTTTGCGCTTGTGCCAGTTTCTCAAAAAACCCGGGATCCTCTTCCACCAGCATTTTTGACCATAGTGCATTGTTGCTGATGAGTGTATCTATGTCTTTCATGGAGGTTAACGACCTGTAACCAAATAATTACGTTTGGCTAATATAGGGCAACTCCGGGACGATTTAAACCACAGATAAAGTGTAAGAACGTAAGGTAAGTAAAAATTTATGACCATTGCACTGGAACTTCAACAGCTTAAAAAAAACTATCCAGGCGGCGTTCAGGCGCTTCGTGGAATAGATTTGCAGGTCGAAGCGGGTGATTTTTATGCGCTTCTCGGGCCGAACGGGGCCGGGAAATCGACCACTATCGGTATTATCAGCTCTCTGGTAAATAAAACCTCCGGGCGGGTCAGCGTATTTGGTTACGATCTCGAGAAAGATGTCGTGAACGCTAAACGTCAGTTGGGACTGGTGCCGCAGGAATTTAACTTCAACCCGTTTGAAACCGTGCAGCAAATTGTGGTGAATCAGGCAGGGTACTACGGTGTGGAGCGCAAAGAGGCGTACATCCGCAGCGAAAAATATCTTAAGCAGCTCGATTTATGGGGAAAACGCAACGAACGTGCGCGTATGTTATCTGGCGGGATGAAGCGCCGTTTAATGATTGCCCGTGCGTTAATGCATGAACCTAAACTACTGATTCTCGACGAACCGACCGCAGGCGTGGATATTGAACTTCGCCGCTCAATGTGGGGCTTTTTGAAGGATTTAAACGACAAAGGCACCACCATCATTCTTACCACACACTACCTGGAAGAAGCAGAAATGCTGTGTCTCAATATCGGCATTATTCAACATGGTGAGCTGGTGGAAAATACCTCGATGAAGGCGCTGCTGGCGAAGCTGAAATCGGAAACCTTTATTCTCGATCTCGCACCGAAAAGTCCGTTACCGAAGCTCGATGGCTATCAGTATCGACTGGTCGATACTGCGACGCTGGAAGTTGAAGTGCTACGTGAGCAGGGGATCAACAGCGTATTTACGCAGTTAAGTGAGCAGGGCATTCAGGTATTAAGTATGCGTAACAAAGCTAACCGTCTGGAAGAGCTGTTTGTTTCACTGGTTAATGAAAAACAAGGAGATCGCGCATGATGCATCTTTACTGGGTGGCGCTAAAAAGCATCTGGGCGAAAGAGATCCATCGCTTTATGCGTATCTGGGTGCAGACGCTGGTGCCGCCAGTCATCACCATGACCCTTTACTTTATTATCTTCGGTAACCTGATAGGTTCGCGTATTGGCGATATGCATGGCTTCAGCTATATGCAGTTCATCGTACCGGGGCTGATCATGATGTCGGTGATCACCAACGCCTACGCTAACGTCGCGTCATCATTTTTTGGTGCCAAGTTCCAGCGTAATATTGAAGAGCTGCTGGTAGCGCCGGTTCCGACTCACGTCATTATTGCCGGATATGTCGGCGGTGGCGTGGCGCGTGGTCTGTTTGTTGGCATTCTGGTGACGGCAATTTCACTGTTTTTTGTGCCGTTTCAGGTGCATTCGTGGGTATTCGTTGCCTTAACCCTGGTGCTCACGGCGGTGCTATTCTCCCTTGCGGGTTTGCTGAACGGCGTGTTTGCCAAAACGTTCGATGACATCAGCCTGGTGCCAACCTTTGTGTTAACGCCACTCACGTATTTGGGCGGGGTCTTTTACTCACTGACTTTGTTGCCGCCGTTCTGGCAAGGGCTGTCGCACCTGAACCCAATCGTTTATATGATCAGTGGTTTCCGCTACGGCTTCCTCGGTATAAATGATGTGCCGCTGGTCACTACCTTTGGCGTACTGGTGGTCTTTATTGTGGCGTTTTATTTGATCTGTTGGTCGCTGATCCAACGTGGACGTGGTTTGCGTAGCTAAGGCTATTTCCTCTCCTCTGGATTCGGGGGAGAGGAGTTTTGACGGCTATCACCCTTTATCAACAATGGTCAGGGTAGGCTGATTTTCGGCTAAGGAGGAAGGCGATGTTAGGTTGGGTAATTACCTGTCACGATGACCGGGCGCAAGAGATACTGGATGCGCTGGAGAAAAAACATGGGGCACTTCTTCAGTGCCGGGCCGTGAATTTCTGGCGCGGATTAAGCTCTAATATGCTCAGCCGCATGATGTGCGATGCTCTGCATGAAGCGGACTCTGGTGAGGGTGTCATCTTCTTAACCGATATAGCCGGAGCGCCACCGTATCGCGTGGCTTCATTATTAAGCCACAAACACTCCCGTTGCGAAGTGATTTCTGGTGTCACGTTACCGTTAATTGAACAGATGATGGCTTGCCGTGAAACCATGACCAGTTCAGAGTTTCGTGAGTGTATTGTCGAACTGGGTGGGCCGGAGGTGAGTAGTCTTTGGCACCAACAACAAAAAAATCCGCCTTTCGTCCTCAAACATAATTTGTATGAGTATTAACCCGCGATTCTGATGGCGCTTTTGCTACAATAAAAGCGTTGTTTCACCCTCGGTTATTTTTTCATGTATAAACAAGCTGTTATTCTCCTGCTGATGCTGTTTACCGCAAGTGTCAGTGCCGCGTTACCTGCCCGTTATATGCAAACCATCGAAAATGCTGCGGTCTGGGCGCAAATTGGTGACAAGATGGTGACCGTGGGGAATATTCGGGCCGGACAAATCATTGCCGTAGAGCCCACTGCCGCAAGTTATTACGCATTTAATTTTGGCTTTGGTAAAGGGTTTATCGATAAAGGGCATCTCGAGCCAGTTCAGGGGCGACAAAAAGTTGAAGACGGTTTGGGTGACCTTAACAAGCCGCTGAGTAATCAGAACTTAATTACCTGGAAAGATACGCCGGTCTACAACGCGCCGAGTGTGGGCAGTGCGCCATTTGGGGTACTGGCGGACAATTTGCGCTACCCGATTTTGCATAAACTGAAAGACAGGTTAAATCAAACCTGGTATCAGATCCGTATTGGCGATCGACTGGCCTATATCAGCGCGCTGGATGCCCAACCCGATAATGGCCTGCCGGTGCTAACTTATCACCATATTCTGCGCGACGAAGAAAACACCCGTTTTCGCCATACTTCGACGACCACCTCGGTACGCGCTTTCAATAACCAAATGGCCTGGCTGCGCGACAGGGGATACGCGACACTGAGCATGGCTCAGCTGGAAGGTTACGTGAAGAATACGATCAATCTCCCTGCGCGAGCGGTGGTGATTACCTTTGATGATGGCCTCAAGTCGGTGAGCCGCTATGCGTATCCTGTGTTGAAACAATATGGCATGAAGGCGACGGTGTTTATTGTTACCTCACGCATCAAACGTCACCCGCAGAAGTGGAACCCAAAATCGCTGCAATTTATGAGCGTTTCTGAGCTTAACGAAATTCGCGATGTTTTTGATTTCCAGTCACATACCCATTTTTTGCATCGGGTAGATGGTTATCGCCGACCCATATTACTGAGCCGTAGTGAGCACAATATTCTGTTTGATTTTGCACGTTCACGCCGCGCTCTGGCGCAATTTAATCCACATGTCTGGTATCTTTCGTATCCGTTTGGCGGCTTTAATGACAAAGCCGTGAAGGCAGCAAACGATGCCGGATTTCACCTGGCGGTGACAACCATGAAAGGCAAAGTAAAACCGGGGGATAATCCGTTGTTACTAAAACGACTTTATATCTTAAGAACGGATTCGCTGGAGAAGATGTCGCGGCTGGTGAGTAACCAGCCGCAGGGATAACAATCAAGCAACCTGTACCGGAATCGCTTTCGCGGTACGTTTCATTTCATTGTCGCCTTCAAAATAGGCGACATTGGGTCGCCAGGTGCGAGCTTCTTCATCTGGCATGGTAACGAAGCTGGCGATGATGACAATATCGCCGACGCTGGCGCAGTGGGCCGCCGCACCGTTAACAGAAATAATTCTCGAACCGCGTTCTGCCGCGATGGCATAAGTGGAGAAACGCTTGCCGTTGGTGACATTCCAGATATCGATGGCTTCGTTTTCGAGAATACCGGCTGCGTCAAGAAAATCCTGGTCAATGGCGCAAGAACCTTCATAGTGCAGGTCCGCATGAGTCACTTTCACGCGGTGGAGTTTGCCCTGCAGCATCGTGCGAATCATAACTTCTACCTTTCTACCCTGTCGTTAACGAAGCAGGCGGTGCCTGCTTTGAGGAAATTCTCACGCAGTATTGCCCGATTTTTGATGAGTGTCTACTCATCTGATGGCATTTGCGTCAGCAGTTTGCGTACCGCGCCGAAGCGTGCCATGTAACGCCTGTAACGAATTGATATTTTTATGAATGCTGCTCGGTAAACAATAAAGAGGTGGCTGACGATAGCACGCCTTGACTGGATACTGCCTTCACGCAAGGCCACACGGAAGACAGGGAAGATGGATGCACCGAGTACCACACCGCATGACGCGGTATTTAAACAATTTTTAATGCATGCGGAGACGGCTCGCGACTTTCTGGAGATACATTTGCCAGTGGAATTACGCGAACTTTGTGATCTCAACACGCTTCATTTAGAGTCGGGGAGTTTCATTGAAGAGAGCCTGAAAGGTCACAGCACGGACGTGCTCTATTCCGTGCAAATGCAGGGCAATCCCGGTTATCTGCATGTTGTGATTGAACACCAAAGCAAGCCGGATAAGAAAATGGCCTTTCGCATGATGCGTTATTCTATTGCTGCCATGCACCGGCATCTGGAGGCTGGCCACGATAAGCTGCCGCTGGTGGTGCCGATACTGTTTTATCAGGGCGAGGCCACACCTTATCCGCTCTCAATGTGCTGGTTTGATATGTTTTACTCGCCGGAGCTGGCGCGACGCGTCTATAACAGTCCTTTCCCGCTGGTGGATATCACCATCACACCGGATGACGAAATCATGCAACATCGGCGGATTGCGATTCTCGAACTACTGCAAAAACATATTCGCCAGCGCGACTTAATGTTATTGCTGGAGCAACTGGTCACGCTGATTGACGAAGGGTACACTAGCGGAAGTCAGTTAGTTGCCATGCAAAACTATATGCTGCAACGCGGTCATACTGAACAAGCGGATTTGTTTTATGGTGTGCTGAGAGACAGGGAAACGGGAGGGAAGTCTATGATGACGCTGGCGCAGTGGTTTGAAGAGAAAGGGATTGAGAAGGGGATTCCGCAGGGAAGACAGGAGGAAAGGCAAGAATTCGCCCTGCGTCTTCTAAGTAAAGGAATGTCTCGGGAAGACGTTGCAGAGATGGCAAATTTACCTCTTGCTGAGATTGATAAGGTAATTAACCTTATTTAAGTTACCTGTGTTATGACAGATGACGTGGGGTAAATTAATAACTGGCGCCATCAGCCGTAGCGCCAGTTAAGTATTACGCCAGCTCGACCATTTTGTTGTCGATCAGGCGAGCATCGCCAAGCCAGGCGGCTACCAGAATTACTGCCCGTTTGCTGGTTTCAGAAACTTCCAGCAATGTGTCGGCATCGCGAATCTGAATATCATCGGCGCGGAAGCCTTTTTCATTCAGTTCTTGCCCCGCAATGGTAATAATTTCATCGAGATCCCGTTCCCCAGCCTGCAATTTGTCAGCAATCGAACTTAAAACTTTGTACAGACCAGGCGCAATTTTGCGTTGTTCCGCCGTCAGATAACCGTTACGGGAACTTAGCGCCAGACCGTCTTTGGCGCGCATAATTGGCACACCGACAATCTCAATATCGAAGCCCATATCGGCAACCATTTTGCGGATCAACGCCAGTTGCTGAAAATCTTTTTCACCGAAGCAGGCGATGTCCGGCTGGACCAGGTTGAACAGCGTGCTGACAATAGTCGAAACGCCGCGAAAATGTCCCGGACGGCTGGCACCTTCCAGCATGGTTGAAAGGCCAGGAACGTCAACGTAAGTGTGGGTTTCAGTACCGTTCGGGTAGATCTCTTTTACCGAAGGGGCGAAAACTAAATCCACTTTACGTTTGTTTAGCTTCTCGCAGTCCTCCTGCAAGGTCCGTGGATAACGTGCCAGATCTTCCGGGCGGTCGAACTGCATCGGGTTAACGAAAATACTGACGACGACCACATCGGCGCGGGCTTTGGCTTCGTCGACCAGCTTCATATGGCCATTGTGCAGATTACCCATAGTAGGCACCAGCGCCACGCGCTTGCCTTCCATACGCAGGCGGCGAATTTGCTGACGCAGCAGCGGCAGGGTTTCGATAATTAACACAACGTGACTCCTTAATGGAAACTGTGTTCTTCGCCCGGATAAACGCCGGACTCCACTTCAGCCATATACTGCCGCACAGCCGCGCGGATGTCGCCCGTTTCGGCGAGGAAATTTTTAGCAAATTTAGGAATGTGACCGCCGGTAATACCAAAGGCGTCGTGCATCACGAGGATTTGCCCGTCAGTGACGTTGCCTGCACCAATACCAATAACCGGGATCGCCAGTGCTTCGGTAATACGTTTTGCCAGCTCAACCGGCACGCATTCCAGCACCAGCAGCTGTGCCCCCGCGGCTTCTAAGGCTAATGCATCGCTGAGTAGTCGATCGCTCGCTTCATTGCCGCGCCCCTGTACTTTGTAGCCACCGAAAATATTCACTGACTGTGGGGTTAAACCTAAGTGACCACATACAGGAACGGCACGTTCGGTCAGCATTTTTACGGTTTCGACCAGCCACTCACCGCCCTCAATTTTGACCATATTGGCACCGGCACGCATAACCGTTGCGGCGTTTTCAAAGGCTTGTTCCGGCGTGGCATACGCCATAAACGGCAGGTCAGCCAATAGCAGGCAGTTTGGTGCGCCGCGACGTACGGCGGCAGTGTGGTAGGCGATATCAGCAACGGTTACTGGCAGAGTGGAATCGTGGCCCTGAACGGTCATGCCCAGCGAGTCGCCTACCAGCATGACGTTAAGCCCTTCATCAGCAAATAGTTTCGCGAAGCTGTAGTCGTAAGCGGTGATGGTCGCGAAACGCTTTTTATCCTGCTTATATTTCTGAAGTGAAGCAATGGTGGTCGGTTTCATAACGTATCCTGATAAATGATGTCGTGTTGCCTGGCATTTTATCAGTCACATTGGTGGGGGCAATGATTTATCAATTACCGCACCGCCAGATGATGGCGGTGCGGTGGACTTATTAAGGGTAGGTTACCTGGAAAGTACTGGTGGCTTTAAACTCACCAGCTTCTATTGGTATAGTTCCATCCTGTTGTAGCGTGGCCTGGAAATGGAGAGGGTATGTTATACCTGTATCTTGATCCGGGTAAACTCCTCCTGTTGTATCGTCTTTGCCTCTCGGGTCGTAATCTTTATAAACAGAATTTGAATCATTAGGTTTCAATGTCATTAGAGGATTTTTACTAGTTGCTAAACCTTCTATGAGTACACCGACTCCTTTTGCTGCGTCATTACCTGTGAGAGTATTACCAAGGAGTTGCCCGTTTTCAGTACCAACCTTTGTT
>NZ_JBQZXE010000009.1:0-65426 GCF_053555855.1 Shigella sp. SIG3 | reverse complement strand
GTCTTGCCGAAGAAGATCCAGCTTCTGCAACCAGGCCATTCAGAACTGAAGTGAAGCGCAGTCGACTGTTAATTGACGAGTATCTGTTAATCAGGAAAATAGCAGACGTCCAGAACGAATGGTTCGGCCTTTGCATGGATCTTGCACTGGTAACAGGACAGCGCGAAGGAGATCTGGCGGCTATGAGATGGGAGGATATAAGAGATAGCAGGCTATACGTGGAACAACAAAAAACAGGGGCAAAAATTCGCATTTCTCTCCCCACCACGATTTCCAGATTGAATTTAACACTTGCCGATGTACTGGATAACTTGAAAAAAATAAACGGTAAAAACGAAAAGTTACTCGGAGGGAAGACAGCCAGGACAATCGCAGCACAGTTCAGGATTGCCCGAGACACATCCGGATTGAAATGGGAAGGTGACCCACCGCCATTTCATGAAATCCGAAGTTTATCCGGTCGCCTGCACTCAGCAGAAAAAGGCAGTGATTTCACTCAGGCGCACCTTGGACATCGTTCATCCAGCATGACGGATAAATACCGTGACGGACGAGGGAGGGAATGGAAAGACATTTAGAATTAATTTCGAATGATTTCGAAATACCACTTGTAATCAATTGATTATAAAGGATTAATTCATAAAGAGCATTTACTTCATGAATGCTCCTTTGCATTTAGCAACTGACTGTAACAGCTAAAATTAGTCGCTTTTGGCGGTGAATGCTGAATTAAAACGCAGAATTTTGTCCGATAGTGGTATCGGTGTACCATTCGCGCAGACGAAAATTCTTAACCTTAATCTGGAATACGCCATGACCACACGCGTGATTGCTCTCGACTTAGACGGCACCTTATTGACCCCGAAAAAGACCTTGCTTCCATCATCGATAGAAGCCCTGGCCCGCGCTCGCGAAGCAGGCTATCAATTAATCATCGTCACAGGTCGCCATCACGTCGCTATTCATCCTTTTTTATCAGGCGCTGGCGCTGGATACACCTGCTATTTGCTGTAATGGCACCTATTTGTATGATTATCATGCAAAAACCGTGCTGGAAGCGGACCCAATGCCCGTTAATAAAGCCCTGCAACTCATTGAGATGCTGAATGAACACCACATTCACGGTCTGATGTATGTCGATGATGCAATGGTCTATGAGCACCCGACCGGGCATGTCATTCGCACGTCTAACTGGGCGCAAACCCTGCCGCCGGAACAGCGTCCGACTTTCACACAAGTCGCTTCTCTGGCTGAAACGACGCAACAAGTTAACGCCGTATGGAAGTTCACCCTGACGCACGATGACCTGCCGCAATTGCAGCATTTTGGTAAGCATGTCGAACATGAACTGGGACTGGAGTGTGAATGGTCCTGGAACGATCAGGTTGATATTGCACACGGCGGCAACAGCAAAGGTAAACGTTTGACGAAATGGGTTGAGGCGCAAGGTTGGTCGATGGAAAACGTCGTGGCATTCGGCGATAACTTTAATGATATCAGTATGCTGGAAGCCGCTGGTACAGGCGTGGCGATGGGCAACGCCGATGACGCGGTAAAAGCGCGCGCCAACATTGTGATTGGTGATAACACCACCGACAGCATTGCCCAGTTCATTTATAGCCACCTGATTTAATCAGGCGGTTATCGACACACTTTTAATTTGCGCGTACAGCCACAGGCCAGGTTTGATCGCCAGTTCATCCCTGGCCCACGGGCTGATACGCGCCCACAGCGTTTTACCGCCGACTTCCAGCTCCACTTCCACCTGGCCGTTGTCGTCATAACTATTAACAACTTTTGCCCGCAATACGTTACGAATGCAGGTTTGCTGCGGCGGTTGTAAAACCAGAGAAACATCGGAAGCCTGAATGCGGATACGTAGCGCAGCTTGCAGCGGTTCGCCCAGCTTATTGACCCACAAATGCTGATCGCCCAGCGCCAGCGCGGTCATCGCGTAATGCGGATGATGCTCAAGCACCGTCACTTTCAGAATGCTACTTTGTTGCTCTTTCGGCAGCCACGGATTCATCACGCTACTGCCCCACACTTCCTCCAGCGCGCCAAAGGCTTTCACCTGACCGTTTTCCAGTACCATCACTCTGTCTGCCAGATGGAGGATCTCATCCAGCGAATGGCTGACATACAACATCGGAATGTTGATTTCCCGTGTCAGCCGTTGCAGATAAGGCAACAGTTCGCGTTTACGCGGAATATCCAGTGACGCCAGCGGTTCATCCAGCAACAGCAATTCCGGTGCTGTCAGCAAAGCCCGACCAATCGCCACGCGCTGTTTTTCGCCTCCGGACAGGCTGCCTGGTAAACGGTCAAGCAACGGTTCAATGCCTAAAAGCGCCACCAGCTTATCGAACTGATCGACCATACTTTTCGACATGCCGTAGCGCAGATTGCCACGCACTTTGTAATGCGGGAACAACCGCGCATCCTGAAAAACATAGCCAACACGACGCTTTTCCGGCGTCAGGCAGATACCTTTTTCGGCATCATTTAGTACCCGCCCATTGAGGACAATCCGCCCTTTTTGCGGGCGCGTCAGTCCACTGATGGCGTTAATCAGCGAAGTTTTTCCGGCACCGGAGACGCCAAAGATAGCAGTGATGCCATTGGCGGGCAGCGTTTCATTAATGGTCAGGCAATGGTTGCCCAACGTCTGGGAAAAATTCAGCTCCAGCATGATTAGCGCCCCGCCCGTTCACGGCTGATTCTGGCCAGCCATTCTGAAATCAACAGGGAGATCATCGCCAGCGCAATAGAAATAATGCACAGTCTCGCCGCGCCACTTTCCCCGCCGGGGGTCTGGATCAGGGTATACATGGCAGAAGGAATGGTTCGCGTTTCGCTAGGAATGTTCGACACAAAGGTGATGGTTGCACCAAACTCACCGAGAGAACGAGCAAAAGCCAGTACCGTACCAACAATAATTCCCGGTAAGGTCAGCGGTAACGTGATAGTAAAGAAAACGCGCCAGCGCCCGGCACCTAGTGTTCTTGCGGCCTGTTCCAGTTTGACATCAACCCCTTCCAGCGCCAGACGAATTGCCCGCACCATCAGCGGAAACGACATGACGGCGGCAGCGAGTACCGCGCCGCGCCAGCTAAAGGCGAAGGTAATACCAAACCAGTCATACAGACGTTCACCGATAAATCCGCGCCGTCCCATCGAAACTAATAATAAGTAACCGACGACCACGGGCGGTAACACCAGCGGTAGATGCAGTACGCTGTCGAGCAGAGCTTTGCCCGGAAACGTGCAACGCACCAGTAACCAGGCAAAAAAGATCCCAAACGGCAGGCTAAACAGCACAGCCAGGGAAGAAACTTTCAGGCTTAATAAAACTGCCTGCCATTCTGGATCGGTCAGTATCATTACTTGGTTGTAAATCCGTAACGTTTAAAGATTTCCGCTGCCTGCGGTCCCTTCAGATAATCATAAAATGCTTTCACTGTCGCATTGTTATGCCCTTCCACAACAGCAACCGGATATTCCACTTTTTTATGTGAATCTTCCGGGAAGGTGGCAACCACTTTTACCCCTTTGCTGGCAACTGCGTCAGAACCGTAGACAATGCCCAGAGGCGCTTCGTTACGTTCGACCAGCGCCAGCGCCCCACGAACATCTTCCGCTGGGGCCAGTTTCGGAGAGAGCGTATCCCATGCGCCCAGTTTTTGCAGTGCTTCTTTTGCATAAATGCCAGCGGGAACATGTTCCGGATCGCCAACCGCCAGGCGACCGCCATTCAGCAGCGAAGTCCAGTTAGTTTTGCTGTCGATGGTGAAATCTTTCTGCTCGCTGGCTTTCGGTGCTACAACGACCAGGCTATTGCCGAGCAGTGTCTGACGCGTAGCAGTATCGATCGCTTTTTTATCAACCGCATAATCCATCCATTTCTGATCGGCAGAAATAAACAGATCCGCAGGGGCACCCGCTTCAATCTGACGGGCGAGAGTAGATGACGAAGCGAAAGAAGAAACCACATCCACGCCTTTCTCTTTTTTATACTGCGTAGCAATGTCCTGCATTGCGTTAGTCAGTGATGCGGCGGCGAACACCGTGATTTTCCCTTCATCTGCCAGTGCATTACCAGCAACTGCGAAAGAGAGTGCCGCCCCGGCAAACAAGTTCAACCATTTACGAGCCATTGGTAACCCCTTAATGTAACGTTATGTAGGCGACAATATAACGACTAACTCGGAATTTTCCCAGCTGTTATTGCTAACCTTTGTGAGGTAGATAAGAAAAAATATCGGCAGGAAAAGCAGGAAGTTGAGAAAAAGAAAATGCCCGACTAAGCGGGCATTCAGGGAATCAATGATTTTGTCCGGGCTGGTCTTTTTTACCAACACCAGAAAAGATGTTGAATACTTCACCAAGACCGTAAATCAGACCCAGGATGATGGCCATCACGACAGGTACCATGATTACGGCGAATACCAGACTTTTTAATAACTCTAACATGGTCAACTCCAGATATAGTCATGAGACTATTCTAACCGCTAAGCACAGAAAAGCACTCCCCTTTTGTGCGGTCAGCTTTGCGTGGCGTTCGTTTTCCGTCACAATAAGACTTTTGCCAGGACATTGTTATGCAGGCCGAAATCCTTCTCACCCTTAAGCTCCAACAAAAATTATTCGCCGACCCGCGCCGCATTTCGCTACTAAAACACATTGCGCTTTCCGGTTCCATTAGCCAGGGAGCGAAAGATGCCGGTATCAGCTATAAAAGCGCCTGGGATGCCATTAACGAGATGAATCAGTTAAGTGAGCATATTCTGGTCGAGCGCGCAACAGGCGGTAAAGGTGGCGGAGGCGCAGTACTGACCCGCTATGGTCAGCGACTGATTCAGCTCTATGACTTACTGGCGCAAATCCAGCAAAAAGCCTTTGATGTGTTAAGTGATGATGACGCCCTGCCGCTGAACAGCCTGCTGGCCGCGATCTCACGTTTTTCACTGCAAACCAGCGCCCGTAACCAGTGGTTCGGTACCATCACCGCCCGCGATCATGATGACGTTCAACAGCATGTTGATGTCTTACTGGCTGACGGAAAAACACGCCTGAAAGTCGCAATTACCGCACAAAGCGGCGCACGTCTGGGGCTGGATGAAGGCAAAGAAGTGTTGATATTGCTAAAAGCGCCGTGGGTAGGCATTACTCAGGACGAAGCGGTCGCACAAAACGCCGACAACCAATTACCGGGTATTATTAGTCATATTGAGCGCGGCGCAGAGCAGTGCGAAGTATTAATGGCGCTACCCGACGGGCAAACACTGTGCGCCACAGTGCCGGTAAATGAAGCGACTTCTCTTCAGCAAGGGCAGAATGTCACGGCCTACTTTAATGCCGACAGCGTGATTATCGCCACGCTGTGCTAAGCGTGTTGACAATTTGTTATGAAACACGTATCCCTGTCAGTAATCGCTGCACAAAATGGGATATAAAATGTCATCGTTGCAAATTTTGCAAGGCACGTTTCGTCTTAGCGACACAAAAACGCTGCAATTGCCTCAGCTAACGTTAAACGCGGGTGATAGTTGGGCGTTTGTCGGTTCGAATGGAAGTGGAAAGTCGGCGCTGGCCCGCGCGCTGGCGGGGGAACTTCCGCTTTTGAAAGGTGAACGGCAAAGCCAGTTTTCCCACATCACTCGTCTCTCCTTCGAGCAATTGCAAAAGCTCGTCAGCGACGAATGGCAACGGAATAACACCGATATGCTCGGCCCTAGCGAAGATGACACCGGACGCACTACGGCTGAGATTATTCAGGATGAAGTAAAGGATGCACCGCGTTGCATGCAACTGGCGCAGCAGTTCGGTATTACCGCCCTCCTCGACCGACGCTTTAAATACCTTTCCACTGGCGAGACGCGAAAAACCCTGCTGTGTCAGGCGCTGATGTCGGAGCCTGACTTGTTGATTCTTGATGAGCCGTTCGATGGCCTGGATGTTGCCTCACGTCAGCAGCTGGCTGAGCGACTCGCCTCGTTACATCAGTCCGGTATTACTTTGGTACTGGTGCTCAATCGCTTCGATAAGATCCCGGAATTTGTCCAGTTTGCTGGCGTGCTGGCGGATTGTACGTTAGCGGAAACTGGCGCTAAAGAGGAACTGCTCCAGCAAGCACTCGTCGCGCAACTTGCGCATAGTGAACAGCTTGAAGGTGTGCAACTGCCGGAGCCGGATGAACCTTCAGCACGTCACGCCTTACCCGCCAACGAATCGCGCATTGTGCTGAACAATGGCGTGGTTTCTTATAATGATCGCCCCATTCTTAATAACCTTAGCTGGCAGGTGAATCCAGGCGAACACTGGCAAATTGTCGGGCCAAATGGCGCGGGAAAATCGACGTTATTAAGCCTGATTACTGGCGATCATCCGCAAGGTTACAGCAACGATTTGACGCTTTTCGGCCGACGTCGCGGCAGCAGCGAAACCATCTGGGACATCAAAAAGCATATCGGTTACGTCAGCAGTAGTTTGCATCTGGATTACCGGGTCAGCACTACCGTGCGTAATGTGATTCTTTCTGGCTATTTTGATTCGATTGGCATTTATCAGGCCGTTTCGGATCGCCAGCAAAAACTGGTGCAGCAGTGGCTGGATATTCTCGGCATTGATAAACACACGGCTGACGCTCCGTTCCATAGTCTTTCCTGGGGACAGCAGCGTCTGGCGCTGATCGTCCGCGCACTGGTGAAACATCCGACGTTGCTTATTCTCGATGAACCACTACAGGGGCTTGATCCGCTCAATCGCCAACTTATCCGCCGTTTTGTTGATGTGCTGATTAGCGAAGGTGAAACGCAATTGTTGTTTGTTTCGCACCACGCTGAAGATGCGCCTGCCTGTATTACCCATCGCCTTGAGTTCGTGCCGGACGGTGGACTCTATCGCTATGTGCTGACAAAAATATATTGAGTCGGTAGTGCTGACCTTGCCGGAGGCGGCCTAAGCGCCCTCTCCGGCCAACGGTTCGACGCATGCAGGCATGAAACCGCTTCTTTTTTCAGATAAAAAGCGCAATCATTCATAAACCCTCTGTTTTATAATCACTTAATCGCGCATAAAAAACGGCTAAATTCTTGTGTAAACGATTCCACTAATTTATTCCATGTCACACTTTTCGCATCTTTGTTATGCTATGGTTATTTCATACCATAAGCCTAATGGAGCGAATTATGAGAGTTCTGGTTACCGGTGGTAGCGGTTACATTGGAAGTCATACCTGCGTGCAATTACTGCAAAACGGTCATGATGTCATCATTCTTGATAACCTCTGTAACAGTAAGCGCAGCGTACTGCCTGTTATCGAGCGTTTAGGCGGCAAACATCCAACGTTTGTTGAAGGCGATATTCGTAACGAAGCGTTGATGACCGAGATCCTGCACGATCACGCTATCGACACCGTGATCCACTTCGCCGGGCTGAAAGCCGTCGCCGAATCGGTACAAAAACCGCTGGAATATTACGACAACAATGTCAACGGCACTCTGCGCCTGATTAGCGCCATGCGCGCCGCTAACGTCAAAAACTTTATTTTTAGCTCCTCCGCCACCGTTTATGGCGATCAGCCCCAAATTCCATACGTTGAAAGCTTCCCGACCGGCACACCGCAAAGCCCTTATGGCAAAAGCAAATTGATGGTGGAACAGATCCTCACCGACCTGCAAAAAGCCCAGCCGGACTGGAGCATTGCCCTGCTGCGCTACTTCAACCCGGTTGGCGCGCATCCGTCGGGCGATATGGGCGAAGATCCGCAAGGCATTCCGAATAACCTGATGCCATACATCGCCCAAGTTGCTGTAGGCCGTCGCGACTCGCTGGCGATTTTTGGTAACGATTATCCGACCGAAGATGGTACTGGCGTACGCGATTACATCCACGTAATGGATCTGGCGGACGGTCACGTCGTGGCGATGGAAAAACTGGCGAACAAGCCAGGCGTACACATCTACAACCTCGGTGCTGGCGTAGGCAGCAGCGTGCTGGACGTGGTTAATGCCTTCAGCAAAGCCTGCGGCAAACCGGTTAACTATCATTTTGCACCGCGTCGCGAAGGCGACCTTCCGGCCTACTGGGCGGACGCCAGCAAAGCCGACCGTGAACTGAACTGGCGCGTAACGCGCACACTCGATGAAATGGCGCAGGACACCTGGCACTGGCAGTCACGCCATCCACAGGGATATCCCGATTAAGGAACGACCATGACGCAATTTAATCCCGTTGATCATCCACATCGCCGCTACAACCCGCTCACCGGGCAATGGATTCTGGTTTCACCGCACCGCGCTAAGCGCCCCTGGCAGGGGGCGCAGGAAACGCCAGCCAAACAGGTGTTACCTGCGCACGATCCAGATTGCTTCCTCTGCGCAGGTAATGTGCGGGTGACAGGCGATAAAAACCCCGATTACACCGGGACTTACGTTTTCACTAATGACTTTGCGGCCTTGATGTCTGACACGCCAGATGCGCCAGAAAGCAACGATCCTTTGATGCGTTGCCAGAGCGCGCGCGGTACCAGCCGGGTGATCTGCTTTTCACCGGATCACAGTAAAACGTTGCCAGAACTGAGCGTTGCGGCATTGACGGAAATCGTCAAAACCTGGCAGGAGCAAACCGCAGAGCTGGGAAAAACGTACCCGTGGGTGCAGGTCTTTGAAAACAAAGGTGCGGCGATGGGCTGCTCTAACCCGCATCCGCACGGACAGATTTGGGCAAATAGCTTCCTGCCTAACGAAGCTGAGCGCGAAGACCGCCTGCAAAAAGAATATTTTGCCGAACAGAAATCACCAATGCTGGTGGATTATGTTCAGCGCGAGCTGGCAGACGGTAGCCGTACCGTTGTCGAAACCGAACACTGGTTAGCCGTTGTGCCTTACTGGGCTGCCTGGCCGTTCGAAACGCTACTGCTGCCCAAAGCCCACGTTTTGCGGATCACCGATTTGACCGACGCCCAGCGCAGCGATTTGGCGCTGGCGTTGAAAAAGCTGACCAGTCGTTATGACAACCTCTTCCAGTGCTCCTTCCCCTACTCTATGGGCTGGCACGGCGCACCATTTAATGGCGAAGAGAATCAACACTGGCAGCTGCACGCGCACTTTTATCCGCCTCTGCTGCGCTCCGCCACCGTACGTAAATTTATGGTTGGTTATGAAATGCTGGCAGAGACCCAGCGAGACCTGACCGCAGAACAGGCAGCAGAGCGTTTGCGCGCAGTCAGCGATATCCATTTTCGCGAATCCGGAGTGTAAGAAATGAGTCTGAAAGAAAAAACACAATCTCTGTTTGCCAACGCATTTGGCTACCCTGCCACTCACACCATTCAGGCGCCTGGCCGCGTGAATTTGATTGGTGAACACACCGACTACAACGACGGTTTCGTTCTGCCCTGCGCGATTGATTATCAAACCGTGATCAGCTGTGCACCACGCGATGACCGTAAAGTTCGCGTGATGGCAGCCGATTATGAAAATCAGCTCGACGAGTTTTCCCTCAATGCGCCCATTGTCGCGCATGAAAACTATCAATGGGCGAACTACGTTCGTGGCGTGGTGAAACATCTGCAACTGCGTAACAACAGCTTCGGCGGTGTGGACATGGTGATCAGCGGCAATGTGCCGCAGGGTGCCGGGTTAAGTTCTTCCGCTTCACTGGAAGTCGCGGTCGGAACCGTATTGCAGCAGCTTTATCATCTGCCGCTGGACGGCGCACAAATCGCGCTTAACGGTCAGGAAGCAGAAAACCAGTTTGTTGGCTGTAACTGCGGGATCATGGATCAGCTAATTTCCGCACTCGGCAAGAAAGATCATGCCTTGCTGATTGACTGCCGCTCACTGGGGACTAAAGCAGTTTCCATGCCGAAAGGTGTGGCTGTCGTCATCATCAACAGTAACTTCAAACGTACCCTGGTTGGCAGCGAATACAACACCCGTCGTGAACAGTGCGAAACCGGTGCGCGTTTCTTCCAGCAGCCAGCTCTGCGCGATGTCACCATTGAAGAGTTCAACGCTGTTGCACATGAGCTGGACCCAATCGTGGCGAAACGCGTGCGTCATATCCTGACTGAAAACGCCCGCACCGTTGAAGCTGCCAGCGCGCTGGAGCAAGGCGACCTGAAACGTATGGGCGAGTTGATGGCGGAGTCTCATGCCTCTATGCGCGATGATTTCGAAATCACCGTGCCGCAAATTGACACTCTGGTAGAAATCGTCAAAGCTGTGATTGGCGACAAAGGTGGCGTACGCATGACCGGCGGCGGATTTGGCGGCTGTATCGTCGCGCTGATCCCGGAAGAGCTGGTGCCTGCCGTACAGCAAGCTGTCGCTGAACAATATGAAGCAAAAACAGGTATTAAAGAGACTTTTTACGTTTGTAAACCATCACAAGGAGCAGGACAGTGCTGAACGAAACTCCCGCACTGGCACCCGATGGTCAGCCGTACCGACTGTTAACTTTGCGTAACAACGCAGGGATGGTAGTCACGCTGATGGACTGGGGTGCGACTTTACTTTCCGCCCGTATTCCGCTTTCCGATGGCAGCGTCCGCGAGGCGCTGCTCGGCTGTGCCAGTCCGGAATGCTATCAGGATCAGGCTGCGTTTCTGGGGGCCTCTATTGGTCGTTATACCAACCGCATCGCCAATAGTCGTTATACCTTTGACGGTGAAACCGTGACGCTTTCGCCAAGCCAGGGCGTTAACCAGCTGCACGGCGGCCCGGAAGGGTTCGACAAACGTCGCTGGCAGATTGTGAACCAGAACGATCGTCAGGTGCTGTTTGCCCTGAGTTCAGATGATGGCGATCAGGGCTTCCCGGGTAATCTCGGCGCGACGGTGCAATATCGTCTGACCGACGATAACCGTATCTCCATTACTTATCGCGCCACAGTTGATAAACCTTGCCCGGTGAATATGACTAATCACGTCTATTTCAATCTTGACGGCGAGCAGTCTGACGTGCGCAATCACAAGTTGCAGATTCTGGCGGACGAATATCTTCCGGTTGATGAAGGCGGCATTCCGCACGACGGCTTGAAATCTGTCGCCGGAACGTCTTTTGATTTCCGCAGCGCCAAAATCATCGCCAGTGAGTTTCTTGCCGACGACGATCAGCGCAAAGTGAAAGGTTACGATCACGCATTCTTGTTACAGGCCAAAGGCGATGGCAAGAAAGTGGCGGCGCATGTCTGGTCAGCAGATGAAAAATTACAGCTGAAGGTCTACACCACCGCTCCGGCTCTTCAATTCTACTCCGGCAACTTCCTCGGCGGCACACCGTCGCGGGGAACCGAACCTTACGCCGACTGGCAAGGGCTGGCGTTGGAAAGCGAGTTTCTGCCGGACAGCCCGAACCACCCTGAATGGCCGCAACCGGACTGCTTCCTGCGTCCTGGCGAAGAGTATTCCAGCCTGACGGAATATCAGTTTATTGCTGAGTAATGTTAAGCCCTCGTCATGAGGGCTTTATCTTCATATTGTTCAAATCACCAGCAAACACCGACATATTTGCAACTCAATATTCACAACAACCTTACACTGCGCCACTATTTTCGCTATGGTTATGCGTAAGCATTGCTGTTGCTTCGTCACGGCAATATAATGAGAATTATTATCATTAAAAGATGATTTGAGGAGTAAGTATATGGCTGTAACTAAGCTGGTTCTGGTTCGTCATGGCGAAAGTCAGTGGAACAAAGAAAACCGTTTCACCGGTTGGTACGACGTGGATCTGTCTGAGAAAGGCGTAAGCGAAGCAAAAGCAGCAGGTAAGCTGCTGAAAGAGGAAGGTTACAGCTTTGACTTTGCTTACACTTCTGTGCTGAAACGCGCTATCCATACCCTGTGGAATGTGCTGGACGAACTGGATCAGGCATGGCTGCCCGTTGAGAAATCCTGGAAACTGAACGAACGTCACTACGGTGCGTTGCAGGGTCTGAACAAAGCGGAAACTGCTGAAAAGTATGGCGACGAGCAGGTGAAACAGTGGCGTCGTGGTTTTGCAGTGACTCCGCCGGAACTGACTAAAGATGATGAGCGTTATCCGGGTCACGATCCGCGTTACGCGAAACTGAGCGAGAAAGAATTGCCGCTGACGGAAAGCCTGGCGCTGACCATTGACCGCGTGATCCCTTACTGGAATGAAACCATTCTGCCGCGTATGAAGAGCGGTGAGCGCGTAATCATCGCCGCACACGGTAACTCCCTGCGTGCGCTGGTGAAATATCTTGATAACATGAGCGAAGAAGAGATTCTTGAGCTGAATATCCCGACTGGCGTGCCGCTGGTGTATGAGTTCGACGAGAATTTCAAACCGCTGAAACGCTATTATCTGGGTAATGCTGACGAGATCGCGGCGAAAGCAGCAGCCGTTGCGAACCAGGGTAAAGCGAAGTAAACGTCATTCGTTTAAAAAATGAGAAAGCCGACTGCAAGTGAGTCGGCTTTTTTGTTTGTCGTTGCTAACAATGGAGCACATTGCCTGATGCGACGCTGCGCGTCTTATCAGGCCTGTGGTGATTCATCGGATACGCCACTCTGACGGCGCATCCGACAATTAAACCTTACCCGCGACGCGCTTTTACTGCATTCGCCAGTTGACGTAACAGAGCATCGGTATCTTCCCAGCCAATGCAGGCATCGGTGATGCTCTTACCGTAGGCCAGCGGCTCCCCGCTATCGAGGCTCTGATTGCCTTCCACCAGATGGCTTTCCACCATCACGCCAATAATGGCCTTTTCGCCACCGGCAATCTGCTGGCAAACGTCAGCACAAACATCCATCTGCTTTTTGAATTGTTTGGACGAATTAGCATGGCTGAAATCGATCATCACCTGAGCTGGCAGACCTGCTTTGTTCAGCCCTTCTTTCACTTCAGCAACGTGCTTCGCGCTGTAGTTAGGCTCTTTACCGCCGCGCAGAATGATATGGCAATCGCCGTTACCACTGGTATTCACAATCGCCGAATGCCCCCATTTAGTTACGGACAGGAAGCAGTGCGGCGCACCGGCGGCATTAATGGCATCGATAGCCACTTTAATCGTACCGTCTGTGCCATTTTTAAAACCTACCGGACAAGAAAGACCAGACGCCAGTTCGCGGTGCACCTGCGATTCCGTGGTACGTGCACCAATTGCGCCCCAGCTCATCAGGTCAGCGAGATACTGAGGAGTGATCATATCGAGAAACTCACCCGCCGCTGGCAGACCGCTGTCGTTAATATCAAGCAGCAATTTACGGGCTATACGCAGACCGTCGTTGATCTGGAAGCTGTTATCCATATGCGGATCGTTAATCAACCCTTTCCAGCCCACCGTGGTACGCGGCTTTTCAAAATAGACGCGCATTACGATTTCCAGCTCATCTTTCAGCTCTTCACGCAGCGCCAGCAAGCGAGTGGCATACTCTTTAGCCGCGACAGGATCATGAATTGAGCACGGGCCAATCACCACCAACAGGCGATCATCATTACCTTTCAGGATCTTATGGATCGCTTTTCGGGCATGAGCAACCGTATTCGCGGCATTTTCAGTTGCGGGGAATTTTTCCAGCAATGCGACAGGAGGAAGTAACTCTTTGATTTCTTTGATGCGTAAATCGTCGTTCTGATAATTCATGTCTGTTCCAGTGTCGCCATACTTATCTTAGTGAATGCAATACTTCCAATCTATATCTTCCGTCAGAATGTGTAAACGGGGTTTTACACTATGAACGGATTAATCCTAGAATTAGCAAGAAAAACGCCAGATTGTCGCGAAAAACGAGATCTTTCCTACAATTTCTAACTGTAATTCCTTTGTTTGTTAATTATTTCAAGATTCTCTGCTGCGTTTCATAAACTGGCTGAAATCTTAAACCAATGCCTTATATTCACCTGCAAATGCACTGTTGGAAGAGGTTATCCGACATAACGACCATAACAGGAGCATCCTATGAAAATGACAAAACTGGCCACATTATTTCTGACTGCCACTCTAAGCCTTGCCAGCGGTGCCGCACTGGCTGCCGATAGCGGAGCGCAAACTAATAACGGCCAGGCAAACGCCGCAGCTGATGCGGGCCAGGTAGCCCCTGACGCCCGTGAAAATGTCGCGCCAAATAACGTCGACAATAACGGGGTAAATACCGGTTCTGGCGGCACAATGCTGCATTCGGATGGTTCTTCAATGAACAATGACGGAATGACCAAAGATGAAGAGCACAAGAACACCATGTGCAAAGATGGTCGATGTCCGGATATCAATAAAAAGGTACAAACCGGTGATGGCATCAATAATGATGTCGATACCAAAACCGACGGTACCACGCAGTAACCCTGCAAAATAGCCAATAATGGGAGAGCGGAGTCTCTCCCTTTTAATTTTTCACTTCTAAAAGCAGTATGATGTCATAAAGTTAAGTGAGAATAATTAAGGGATGACTCGTCATGGCGCACTCACACTCACACACGTCCTCACACCTGCCAGAAGATAATAATGCTCGTCGCTTGTTGTATGCTTTCGGCGTGACTGCCGGGTTTATGCTGGTAGAAGTCGTTGGTGGTTTTCTTTCTGGTTCTCTGGCATTGCTGGCCGATGCGGGTCATATGTTGACCGATACTGCCGCCCTGCTTTTCGCCCTACTCGCCGTGCAATTTTCACGTCGTCCTCCCACCATTCGCCACACTTTCGGTTGGCTAAGACTGACCACGCTCGCGGCGTTTGTGAATGCCATCGCCCTCGTGGTAATTACCATTTTGATTGTCTGGGAGGCGATAGAACGCTTCCGCACGCCGCGTCCGGTCGAGGGAGGCATGATGATGGCAATTGCCGTGGCTGGGTTGCTGGCAAATATACTTTCTTTCTGGTTACTTCATCACGGCAGCGAAGAGAAAAACCTCAACGTACGAGCAGCGGCACTGCATGTGCTCGGGGACCTGCTGGGTTCGGTTGGGGCTATTATTGCCGCGTTGATTATTATCTGGACTGGCTGGACACCTGCTGACCCCATTCTCTCGATACTGGTGTCGCTTCTGGTTCTGCGTAGCGCGTGGCGACTGTTGAAAGATAGCGTGAATGAATTACTTGAAGGTGCACCGGTATCGCTGGATATCGCTGAACTGAAGCGTCGTATGTGCCGGGAAATCCCGGAAGTCCGCAATGTGCACCATGTACATGTATGGATGGTAGGCGAGAAGCCGGTGATGACGTTGCATGTGCAGGTGATCCCGCCACACGATCACGATGCCTTGTTGGATCAGATCCAACACTACCTGATGGATCACTATCAGATTGAGCACGCCACCATTCAGATGGAATATCAACCTTGTCATGGGCCAGACTGCCACCTGAATGAAGGGGTGTCTGGCCATTCACATCATCACCATTAATGGGACAGCGCGCGTGAGCCTCTTTCACGTGCGCTGTTGATCCACATCCGGCTGCCGTTGAGCGCAATAAAGGTCAGGATGATGTACTCCAGAGACATGGCGTAAACGCCCTGAAGTGCAAAAATAACGACGCTAATCACGTTAATAATCACCCACAACAGCCAGTTTTCCACATACTTACGCGTCATCAGAATCATTGCCACGATAGATAACACCATCATGCATGAATCCCAGAACGGGAAAGCGTCCGGTTGCAGTTCAGGCATCACAACCTGTAATCCTAATGCTTGCATGATCATGACTGCCACGCGGGTCAAAAATGCAAACACCGGATTGATAAATACCGTCATCAGACCAATCGAAACAACGCAAACCGCCAACCAGCTGAGTGCCTTCGGCAATGGCAACCAGCGAATTTTCAACTCCGCCTCGTTCTGACTGGTTTGTCGCGACCACGCATACCAGCCGTAAATATTCGCGGCAAAGAAAAACACCTGTAATAGCAGGCTGGCATACAGCTGAATCTGAAAGAAAATAATGCCAAACAAGGTAACGTTGATCAGGCCAAAGAAGTAGTTGCTGATCTTCTCCAGACTGGCAAGGCCAATACACAGCAACCCGGCGATCGTGCCTACCGCTTCGATCCATGAGAGATCATAACCGCCCGCCCCTATTGGTATATGTACCAGGATATTCTGCACACTAAAAAAATCCATCTTTCCCCCAAAGCGTAACGTTACGCCTTATTATTCGTTATCCACGTAGTGTAACCGCAAAATCCAGCATACGATTGAGCGGCACCAGCGCCCTCTCTCGCAGCCTCTCATCGACATGAACCTCGTGATTACTTCCTTCCTGTTCTAATGCCTCTGCGATAGCCTGAAGGCCATTCATGGCCATCCACGGACAATGCGCGCAGCTGCGGCAGGTTGCGCCCTCACCCGCGGTTGGTGCTTCCAGTAACTCTTTATCTGGCACCGCCTGCTGCATTTTGTAGAAAATACCCCGATCGGTTGCCACAATAAGCCTCTGATGAGGCAATGCTTTTGCAGCAGCGATCAGTTGACTGGTGGAACCGACCGCATCCGCCATATCGACAATAGCTTGTGGTGATTCTGGATGCACCAGTATGGCAGCATCCGGGTATTCTTCTTGCAAGCGGGTTAACGCCTGAGTCTTAAATTCATCATGCACAATGCAGGCACCCTGCCAGCATAAAATGTCTCCACCCGTCTGTTTTTGCACGTAACGCCCCAGATGTTTGTCGGGTGCCCAGATGATTTTTTCACCCAAACTATCAAGATGATCAATAAGTTCGACGGCAATGCTTGAAGTTACCACCCAATCTGCGCGCGTTTTTACCGCAGCAGAAGTGTTGGCGTAGACGACGACAGTACGATCGGGATGGGCATCGCAAAATGCGTTAAATTCTTCAACAGGGCAGCCGAGATCCAGTGAACACTCAACCTGAAGTGTCGGCATCAGAATTGTTTTTTCCGGACTGAGAATTTTGGCGGTTTCTCCCATAAATCTCACCCCAGCGACTAACAAAGTAGAAGCGGGATGCTTTGCACCGAAGCGCGCCATTTCCAGAGAATCAGAAATACAGCCACCGGTTTCTTCTGCCAGTTGTTGAATTTCGGGATCGGTATAGTAGTGGGCAACCATCACCGCATTACGTTCTTTTAGCAGACGTTTTATCTTCTCGCGGTAATACGCTTTTTCATCAATGCTTAACGGCGTCGGCTTCGGGGGGAAAGGATAAATCGCCGTGTCTGGATCAAACATTACGCTCATCTTACCATCTCGTTTTACAGGCTTAACGTTAAAACCGACATTAGCGTAACATTCGCTGTTATCGGTGTAATTTGTTTTATATGCTAAACAAGATAGTCGAATGGTGGGGAAAAGTCACTCGCATTACGCCTAATTCCACCGACGTAGAGTTGCTTGCACAGTAAGCTCTGACGATGTCATCAGGTTTACAAAGTGAAATTGAGGATGCCTGAATAGCAAAAAAGCGCCTTTAGGGCGCTTTTTTACATTGGTGGGTCGTGCAGGATTCGAACCTGCGACCAATTGATTAAAAGTCAACTGCTCTACCAACTGAGCTAACGACCCGAGTGGTGGGTGATGACGGGATCGAACCGCCGACCCCCTCCTTGTAAGGGAGGTGCTCTCCCAGCTGAGCTAATCACCCGATACTGCGCTGGATACTACAAACTACTTCCACCGAACCCACCGTAATTAGTGGTGGGTCGTGCAGGATTCGAACCTGCGACCAATTGATTAAAAGTCAACTGCTCTACCAACTGAGCTAACGACCCGGTGGTGGGTGATGACGGGATCGAACCGCCGACCCCCTCCTTGTAAGGGAGGTGCTCTCCCAGCTGAGCTAATCACCCGACACTACGCTGGATACTACAACTAACTATGTTAGTGGTGGGTCGTGCAGGATGACTCGACTTCGTCTCGCCCTTCGGCGCCGTTGCTGATGCAACGTTATCCTTCACATTTTACTACCGCTTCCACCTTAGCGATTGGTGGGTCGTGCAGGATTCGAACCTGCGACCAATTGATTAAAAGTCAACTGCTCTACCAACTGAGCTAACGACCCACTTTTTCGTTGCTTTCGGTTTGTTTGATATCCCGTGGCAACGGCGGCATATATTACTGATTTCAGACTTGAGCGCAACAAAAATTTCGATGCAGATCACTCAACTGCTTATGATTCGCACGACACGACCAGAAATAATGCGACTTCTGGTCGTGTTTTATGCATTACATCGCGTTCAGACGTTTTTGTGCCTGTTTAGCGCCATCAGTACCAGGGTATTTACTGATAACCTGCTGGTATACGGCTTTCGCTTTTGCGGTGTCACCTTTGTCCTGCATGATGACGCCGACTTTAAACATCGCATCAGCAGCCTTTGGTGACTTCGGATAGTTTTTCACTACCGAAGCAAAATAGTACGCCGCATCATCTTTTTTACCCTTGTTGTAGTTTAACTGACCCAGCCAATAATTGGCGTTTGGCAGGTAAGTTGAATCAGGGTAATTTTTGATGAAATTCTGAAATGCCACCATTGCGTCATCCTGGCGGGATTTATCCTGCACCAGCGCAATAGCTGCATTGTAATCCGTGTTTGCATCGCCGCTTTTCACCGGCGCGCCAGCATTCGCAGTACCAGCATCAGCTGTCGGCGTCGTTGATGCCGCCGCACCGCTTTGATCGCTGCTGGTTGATTGCGCCGCTGCACCACCGCTGCTGAGGCTGTCGATCTGCAACAGGATCTGCTTTTGCCGCTCCACGACCTGATTCAGTTGATACTGATTTTCCTGAATCTGACCACGCAGGGAATCAATATCGGATTGATTATCAGAAAGTTGTTGCTGGAGTTGGGTTAAAAGCTGGCTGTGAGCATTAGAAATACGCTCAAGTTGAGTGACGCGGTCTTCGACCGAGCCTGAGCCGACACTACTGATTGGTGCCTGAGCAAAAGCGGCCCAGGGGGCCGCTATACCAACCAGTAACGACAGACTCAATAGTTGATGTCTGAAGTTACTGCTCATGCAATTCTCTTAGTAAACCAGTACCGCACGACGGTTTTTGGAGTATGCTGCTTCGTCATGACCCAGTACTGCAGGTTTTTCTTTACCGTAAGAAACGATGGAGATCTGGTCTGCAGAAACGCCTTTACCCTGCAGGTACATCTTAACGGCGTTCGCACGACGTTCACCCAGGGAGATGTTGTATTCCGGAGTACCACGTTCGTCCGCGTGACCTTCTACGGTGACTTTGTAAGACGGGTTGCTACGCAGGAAGTTTGCATGTGCATCCAGCATTTGAGCGAAGTCAGAACGGATATCGTACTTGTCCAGATCGAAGTAAACGATGTTGTTCTGCTGCAGCTGTTGCATTTGCAGACGAGCCTGCTCTTCGGAAGACATGTTGCCGTTGCCGCCGTTCGCATCCATACCAGTGCCAGCACCCAGCATGCCTTCGCTGCCGTCATTGCTGGCGTTCTTGTTGGAAGAACATGCCGCAATTGCCATAACAGGCAGAGCAATCATCAGCCCTTTCAGCACTTTGTTCAGTTGCATTTCAATGATTCCTTTACTATTCAATTAATTATTATCACAGATACGGCGACCAGGCAGGGAATTTGACCTGTCCATCAGTTGCCGGAAGACGCGCTTTGAAACGCCCATCTGTAGAAACCAAATTCAGCACGGATCCCATCCCCTGAGAAGAGCTGTAGATTACCATAGTGCCGTTAGGTGCCAGACTTGGCGTTTCATCCAGGAACGTGGACGACAGAACTTGTACGCCTCCCGTTGCCAGATCTTGTTTGGCAATGTGCTGCTGCCCACCATTGGAGCTGACCATTACCATAAATTTACCGTCGCTGCTGACATCCGCATCCTGGTTCTGCGAACCTTCCCAGGTAATACGTTGTGGCGCACCGCCGTTGATATTCACTTTATAAACCTGCGGACGACCGGCCTGGTCAGAAGTAAATGCCAGGTTCTGGCTATCCGGGAACCAGGTCGGTTCGGTATTGTTACTGCGACCATCAGTCACCTGGCGGATCTGACCAGAAGCCAAATCCATTACGTACAGGTTCAGACTACCGGTTTTCGACAAGGCGAATGCCAGTTTGCTGCCGTCTGGCGAGAATGCAGGTGCACCGTTGTGACGCGGGAATGAAGCCACCTGACGTACAGCGCCATTTGCCAGCGTCTGAATAACCAGCGCGGAACGACCGCTTTCGAAGGTCACATAAGCCAGTTTAGAACCGTCTGGTGACCACGCCGGAGACATCAGCGGCTGCGGTGAACGGTGAACGACAAACTGGTTGTAACCGTCATAGTCAGATACGCGCAGTTCATACGGGAACTGACCGCCGTTGGTCTGAACAACGTAGGCAATACGGGTACGGAACGCACCTTTAATGCCGGTCAGTTTTTCAAACACTTCATCACTGGCGGTATGACCAGCATAACGCAGCCACTGCTTGTTCACTTTGTACGAGTTCTGAGCAAGTACAGTACCCGGTGCGCCGCCAGTGTCAACAAGTTGATAAGCAACATTGTAAGAACCATCCGGATTCGGAGTGACCTGACCGACAACTACAGCGTCAATGCCCAGTGCGGACCATGCAGCTGGTTGTACTTCCTGCGCACTACCCGGCTGCTGTGGCAGACGAGCGCGATCTAACGGATTAAATTTACCGCTGTTACGCAAGTCAGCAGCAACGATGCCGCCAATATCTTCAGGTGCCGCACCAGGCCCCGCCCACTGGAAAGGAACAACACCAATAGGACGACCGGAATCTACACCGCTGTCGATCACAATGCGGACTTCAGCATGCAGAACTGATGCCCACAGTATGAGAAAACCAAATGCTACTCGTAATGCCTGCTTCATCATATCTCCCTTATCTGGACCGATGGCCCACGATAATTTAGCAGAATGTTAACAAACTAAAATACACAAAACTACCAGAACCCCGTGGCAACCGGTGCCTGATGTTGACCGTCCGAACAGTCAACATCGCGATTACGGTTTGAAGTCCAATGGCGCGTTTTTGAACACTTCATATACTGCCTGGCTTGGTGGTTTCGGGATCTTCGCAAGTTTAGCTGCTGCCAACGCAGCCTGACAAAGTGCGGGATCGCCACCTTCAGGTTTGATATCCAGTAACATACCATCGGGTGCCAGTTTTATGCGCAGCGTACAGGTTTTGCCTGCATAGGACGATGCGTCATAGAACTTACTTTCGATAGCAGATTTAATCTGCCCGGCATAGTTATTGATATCGGCCCCTGATGCGCCATTGTTTTTAGTATTACCACTCCCGGCAGGCGAAGCATTGTTCCCTTTCGCCCCTCCCCCCGTTTTCGGTGCATTCTTACCAGAGCTTAGCTCACCGAAAATATCATCTGCCTCTGCGGCAGCTTTTGCTGCAGCGGCTTTTTCAGCTGCTGCTTTTGCCGCTGCCGCTTTTTTGTCTGCGGCGGCTTTTTCTGCCGCTGCTTTCTTATCAGCTGCTGCCTTATCAGCAGCCGCTTTTTCTGCTGCTTTTTTGTCGGCTGCAGCTTTCTCTGCTGCCGCTTTCTTATCAGCTGCAGCCTTATCAGCTGCAGCCTTTTCAGCAGCCGCTTTCTTCTCAGCTTCTGCCTTGGCTTTTTCAGCAGCTTCAGTTGCCGCTTTCTTTCTTGCTTCAGCTGCAGCTGCTTCTGCTTTTTTCTTCGCGTCTGCAGCCGCTTTCTTCGCAGCTTCTTCCGCAGCTTTAGCATCTGCCGCCGCTTTCGCTGCCGCCACTTCAGCTTGCTTCTGCTTTAACTCGGCCTGTTTTGCGGCTTCTTCAGCCTGCTTTTTCTGCTCCTGAGCCGCTAACCGCTCTTTCTCAAGTTGCTTCAGGCGTTCCTGTTCAGCCGCTTGTTTCTCACGCAGTTCTTCAGCAGCCTGCTGTTCCTTCATCTTGCGCTGTTCATCAGAACGCTTCGCGCTTGATTCCTGGCTTTGCATGCGTTTGTACTGCTCAACTACCGCACCTGAATCAACCATGACAGCGTCGATGGACGAACCACCGCCGCCTCCGGCTGAAGCTTCTATATTCTCATCGAACGAACTCCAGATCAGCGCCGCAAATAAGATGACATGCAGCACTGCTGAAATAATTATCGCCCGCTTGAGCTTGTCGTTTTGTTCGGTTGCCTTTGACACTCTCGGTTTCCAAAAACTGTTCGCCTGTTACCCGCTCTCTTTCAAGCAAGGGAAACGCAGATGTTTAGATAGGCTGCGTCATTAAACCAACCGATTTCACACCCGCACTATGTAACAAGTTCAGTGCTTTAATTATTTCATCGTAAGGCACATCTTTTGCGCCACCGATCAGAAAGACCGTTTTCGGGTTGGCCTTGAAACGGCTGGACACTTCCGCCACCACCTGCTCTGGTGGTAAACGCTCCAGGCGATCTTTCTCAACCACCACGGTGTACTGACCAATACCAGACACTTCAACAATCACTGGCGGATTATCGTTACTGCTCACCGCCTGTGATTCAGTAGCGTCTGGCAGATCGACCTCCACGCTCTGGGTGATGATGGGCGCTGTCGCCATAAAGATCAGCAACAGCACCAGCAGTACGTCCAGCAACGGTACAATGTTGATTTCGGACTTGAGATCGCGACGACCTCGTCCACGCGCTCTGGCCATGGCTTACCCCTTGTTGCTCTCGCTAACGGTAAACGCCTGGCGGTGCAGAATCGCGGTAAACTCTTCCATAAAGTTGTCGTAATTCAGTTCCAGTTTGTTTACGCGCTGGTTGAGACGGTTATAAGCCATTACCGCCGGAATTGCGGCGAACAGACCAATTGCCGTCGCAATCAACGCTTCTGCGATACCGGGCGCAACCATTTGCAGTGTTGCTTGTTTTACCGCCCCGAGGGCGATAAAGGCGTGCATGATCCCCCAGACCGTACCAAACAGACCAATATACGGGCTGATGGAGCCAACCGTACCGAGGAACGGAATGTGCGTTTCCAGATTTTCAAGTTCACGGTTCATGGAGATACGCATAGCACGCGACGCCCCTTCCACTACGGCTTCCGGCGCATGGCTATTGGCACGATGCAGGCGCACAAACTCTTTGAACCCGCTGTAAAAGATTTGTTCCGAACCAGTCAGATTATCCCGTTTCCCCTGACTCTCTTGATAGAGGCGAGAGAGTTCGATTCCAGACCAGAATTTATCTTCAAACGCTTCGGCTTCACGCGCCGCTGCGTTAAGAATACGGGTTCGCTGGATAATAATGGCCCAGGATGCGATTGAAAAACCAATCAAAATCAACATGATAAGTTTAACCAGAAGGCTAGCCTTCAGGAACAAATCAAGGATATTCATGTCAGTCACTGCTTAAACTCCGCGACAATAGACTTGGGAAGCGCACGAGGCTTCATTTTGAGTGGGTCAACGCAAACAACCAGAACCTCTGCTTCATTCAGCAAAGTATTCTCGGCGTTGACAATATGTTGCGTGAAAACCAAAGAGGTGCCACGCATTGATGTTATTTCAGTCTGTATTTCGAGCATATCGTCGAGCCGCGCAGGTGCATAATATTCCACCGTCATTTTACGTACCACAAAGGCAACGCGTTCAGCCATCAGCGCCTGCTGACTGAAGTGATGATGACGCAGCATCTCTGTGCGTGCTCTTTCATAAAAAGCGACGTAACTGGCGTGGTACACCACACCACCGGCATCGGTATCTTCATAGTAGACGCGAACCGGCCATCGAAACAGCGTTGTATTCACTTTACATCCCGGTAATGCAACAAAAGTTAGAGCTTTTAAACGCTGCTACTATACGCGCGCGATTGAGGTTTGGGAATGAGGGCAAGTTAAGGGAGCGTAAAAATTTATGGGCCTAGAGCGGCCCATAATTTTTTAAAGAGAATTCTGATTTAAAAGAAGAAGAAAATCAGCCCGACAATGAGAACAATATCGGCAAGCAATGGGCAAAAAATCCCTTGCCAAAGAACCTTCTGCGGACGAAAGCCCACGCCGTGAATCACACCAGCACAGACGGCCCACATCAGCAATAAACCATGCCAGATTTCCAGTTCACTGGTCTTCGCGGCAAAACGAGATGGGTCCCAAAACATACATCCTGCTAACAGAAGCGCCATCACGAAGGAAAGCGCCCGCAGGGGGCGCTTGTCCATTACCGCATACAAGGTCGCGATAATCTTACTCATCAGATGTCTTCTTGACCGGCTTTGCCTGATTCGACGTGTTCAAGCGCCAGCGCGGTGATTACCCCAAACGAACAGGCAAGAAGCGTTCCCAGAATCCATGCGAAATACCACATTTTTAGCTCCTTACTTAGTACAGAGAGTGGGTGTTACGTTCAATATCTTCTTTGGTGATACGACCGAACATTTTCCAGTAACACCAGGCGGTGTAGAGCAGAATGATCGGTACCAGAACCACCGCAACCCAGGTCATGACGTTAAGCGTCAGCTGGCTGGAAGTTGCATCCCACATTGTCAGACTTGCGTTCATCATGGTGCTGGACGGCATCACAAACGGGAACATTGCGATACCGGCTGTCAGGATGATGCAGGCCAGCGTCAGGGAGGAGAACACAAACGCCCACGCGGCTTTATCCATACGTGCAGTCAGGATGGTCAGCAGCGGCAGAACCACACCCAGTGCCGGAATAGCCCACAGAATTGGCGTGTTGTTGAAGTTAACCAGCCATGCGCCAGCTTCACGAACCACTTCTTTATTCAGTGGGTTAGAGGCTGCGTAATGGTCCATTGTCGATTTCACGACATAACCATCGATACCGTACATCACCCATACGCCAGCCAGTGCGAAACAGACCAGTGTCACCAGCGCAGCCACCTGAGCCGTTGCACGGGTACGCAGGTGCAGTTCGCCCCCGGTACGCATTTGCAGATAGGTTGCGCCCTGAGTAATGATCATCCCTACGCTCACCACGCCTGCCAGCAGGCCGAACGGGTTAAGCAACTGGAAGAAGTTACCGGTGTAGTACAGACGCAGATATTCATCAACGTTGAACGGTACGCCCTGCAACAGGTTACCGAACGCTACACCAATTACCAGCGGCGGAACGAAGCTACCAATGAAGATGCCCCAGTCCCACATGTTACGCCAGCGGGTTTCTTCAATCTTGGAGCGGTAGTCAAAACCGACCGGACGGAAGAACAAAGACGCCAGCACGAGGATCATCGCCACATAGAAGCCGGAGAACGCAGCGGCATAGACCATCGGCCAGGCAGCAAAGAGTGCGCCGCCCGCGGTGATCAGCCAAACCTGGTTACCGTCCCAGTGTGGTGCAATGGAGTTAATCATAATTCGACGCTCGGTGTCGTTACGACCGAGGAAACGGGTGAGCATGCCCACCCCCATGTCGAAACCGTCAGTGACTGCAAAACCAATCAGCAGAACGCCAACCAGCAGCCACCAGATAAAACGCAATACTTCATAATCGATCATTTGACGACTCCTGTCTTAGCGTGCCGGCTGAGTAGTCGTGGAAGACTGCTCAAAGTGATAGCGACCGGTTTTCAGGCTGCTTGGGCCGAGGCGTGCAAACTTGAACATTAAGAACAATTCTGCCACCAGGAACAGGGTATACAGGCCGCAAATCAGCACCATTGAGAAGATGAGATCGCCTGCGGTCAGTGACGAATTCGCCACAGCTGTCGGCAGCACTTCACCGATAGCCCACGGTTGGCGGCCATATTCAGCCACGAACCAGCCCGCTTCTACAGCAATCCACGGCAGCGGAATACCGTACAGCGCGGCGCGCAGAAGCCATTTTTTCTCGCCAATGCGGTTGCGGATGACACTCCAGAAAGAGAGCGCGATGATTGCCAGCAGCAGGAAGCCACACGCCACCATGATACGGAACGCAAAGTACAGCGGCGCTACACGCGGGATGGAGTCTTTGGTTGCCTGTTGAATCTGCGCTTCAGTCGCATCAGCCACGTTTGGCGTATAGCGTTTCAGCAGCAGACCGTAACCGAGGTCTTTCTTCATGCTATTGAACTGGTCACGAACCGCCTGGTCGGTAGAACCAGAACGCAGTTGTTCGAGCAGAGAGTACGCCTTCATCCCGTTACGAATGCGTTCTTCATGCTGCACCATCAGCTCTTTCAGGCCGATAACCGGGGTATCCACGGAACGCGTTGCAATGATGCCCAGTGCGTAAGGGATCTGAATCGCAAATTTGTTCGTCTCCTCTTCCTGATCAGGAATGCCGAACAAAGTAAAGGCAGCAGGCGCAGGTTGCGTTTCCCACTCGGCTTCAATAGCAGCCAGTTTGGTTTTCTGCACGTCGCCCATTTCGTAGCCGGATTCATCACCCAGAACAATAACAGACAGAACAGCAGCCATACCGAAGCTGGCAGCGATAGCAAAGGAGCGTTTAGCGAAGGCGAAGTCACGACCTTTCAGCATATACCATGCGCTGATACCGAGGATGAACATCGCGCCAGTCACATAACCAGACGCTACAGTGTGAACGAATTTCACCTGAGCAACCGGGTTAAGCACCAGCTCGGAGAAGCTCACCATCTCCATACGCATAGTTTCAAAGTTGAAATCGGACGCGATTGGGTTTTGCATCCAGCCGTTCGCAATCAGAATCCACAGTGCGGACAGGTTTGAACCGAGCGCCACCAGCCAGGTGACACACATATGCTGAACTTTACCCAGACGATCCCAACCGAAGAAGAACAGACCTACAAAGGTGGATTCGAGGAAGAAGGCCATCAGACCTTCGATTGCCAGCGGCGCACCGAAGATATCCCCTACATAGTGGGAATAGTAAGACCAGTTAGTCCCGAACTGGAACTCCATGGTCAGACCGGTAGCCACACCCAGAGCGAAGTTGATACCAAACAACTTGCCCCAGAACTTGGTCATATCTTTATAAATCTGTTTGCCGGAGAGGACGTAGACCGTTTCCATAATGGCCAGGAGGAACGCCATACCGAGCGTCAGTGGCACAAAAAGGAAGTGGTACATCGCGGTCAAGGCAAACTGTAAGCGCGACAGTTCGACTATATCTAACATCATGACTCCTTGCTCATCGCATGAAGACTCCGAGAGTGAACCCCGTTAGAAAGGGTCACACGCATGCCCCAATAGAAATTTGTTTGAACACTTTCATCATACCATGTGAATGCACACAAAAACGGCGTAAAGAAAGGTTGCAAACATGTTAATAAAAACTCAAATTGATCCCACGTATATATTACGCCGCAAAATCCTTACAATAAACAGGTTTTTGTTGAAGCAAATTTGCATTTTTCGACGGTGATCAATTTATAGCTAAATTGCCGCCTTTCAGCCAATTTGATCGAGAACAATTTATCTCTTTTTGATGCCCATTTCCAAGACTTATACATTGATAAATATCAATTTCTACAAATTATGTTAATCATGTTTCAACAAGGTAACTTTAGTGACATTTATGTTTAAAATGTGTGAATTATAAGACTGAAATTAGTTTCGGTTGGCAATTAAAGATAAAAAGAGACGAAGCAAAAACAGCACGGTTGACCTTAATTCTTTTTTTGGTCACTGGCTAATACGACGCAGAGTTTCAGGATTATTAATAAAGGCATAAATCTCCTCCCCGCCGATATTAACATTTAATTAACTTATAATTATATTATAATTAACTCACCCGGGGTTATTATTTTGTTAAAAATAAAGCCACATATACGTAGCTTGAGAGTGAAGATAAACGCAAAATTACCTGATGCGCTACGCTTGCCAGTGTCTACATCATCTCTGCAATATATTGAATTTGCCTGCTTTTGTAGACCGAATAAAGCGTTCATGCCGTATCCGGCATGAACAAAGCGCCCTTTGTCAACAATCTGGCCGCGCATATGTGGCTTCGGTTTGATTGCTATTCAGGCAAGCCGGTAACTGAACGTCCGTGACTGGCCGGGTAAAAAAGGCCCCGATAGATTTGAACCTTGATTTTCCTCGGTGGTAATGTGTTCATCCATCATCGTTTCTGAGCAAGAAATCACCTCGCGACTGAAAGCAACAGTCGCATCACAGGTTGCTGATTCAGCCGGATTAAACAGCCGTAAAATCACTTCTTGTCGGTCTTCAGCTTTCTTAAGTGCGCTTATCAGGCATCCCACTGGGGGCATTTTCAACAAACTATAACTTTCCGGCACGTTGAATCCGGCTTTGTTGAGCTTCATCGCATCCCATGGGATTTTGTTGTAACACTGTACTGGAGTCAGCCATGCTCGCGCCTGCTGAGCTACACCAGCGGCGGTTGGCGTACCGGTATAACTCAATAAACTTAGGCGACAAGAAAGCAGACCACGTAGTTGTGAGTCCGGGACTGGCATTTTAATTCCCGAAGGCCGCCTAGGCCTTAAAAGCAGATCTTCTTTCCCCAGTAAGCCCACGCCGCGCAGCAACGTAATGGCAAAGGTTTTCTTCTCTTCACCGATGACTTCAAATTCACGTAGCCCTTCGCTAAAGACAGCCATGCCGTTACGCCCTTCCTGTAAGGCTGCATAGTTGAGCATATTCCATACCGGAACCGGCGCTTCTTTCCAGCCTTCTTGCTGCCAGTTGTTCATTGCACTGTCGTTCACGGGGCGCGTTAGCGAACCAAACTGGGTATCTGCCAGAACACTATCGGTGTTAAAAGATGTAGGGATCAGGACGCGAAGGCGATGATCGTCAGCCTGGTTATCAAGGTTGATATCCACATCAATGCGCCTGTTGTTATGACTAAGAGTGACAACCAACTCGACACCTACTCTGCCAGTGGATTGTCTTGCGCTGCGTTGTTGCAGATTACGCGGCACCGCCATTTCATAGCGGATAACAGCCCTGCTCTGCCAGGCCTCATGAATAATCTCGCATTGCGGTTTCGCATTCGCCGAAGTAATTACCCACTCTTCTTTTGCGGGTGAATAGTCATATTCATCACCATCATCAGAGCTTTCTTCAATTTGCAACACCCGGTCATAGCGCACACCGCTATCTTTATCTACCAGTTGTAGCGTTCCATCCTCATTGAGCGCAATTTGCCAGAAAGCATTTTCCAGTATCCCTTCAGCGTCACTTTTTGCCGCAATCACGTTGCCAGGCTGATTCGCTTCGATATAAAGCGTGCGATAGCCCATAGAAGGGACAATCTGGTTGATCTGTATATCAAACTCCATAAAGGGATCGTAATTACCGTAATGAACTATTTGCCGATCGATTAGGCCTGGATCGATCTCACGGGCATGGCGAATAAAATACGGTACAGGCTGACCGCGATCGTCTCGTAGATTAAACTGGCTGGCGCGCAGCCGCACAGTGGTGTTGATCACTTCTTCCCGCGGCCAGGGCATCAGGTTAAACAGGACGAGTTTGTCGGCGTCGCTCTGCGGCATGTTGTCGGCGATTTTACGCATATAGAAACGCAGCAGATTATCCGCCATGTCTTCAGCCAGTTCGAAGCGGGCGACGATTTCGCGATGAACTTTGTCACTACAGCAGCAGCCGATGCTGTCGTGGGCATGATTTTTTAAGATCTCTTTCCATATTTTCTCCAGCAAGCCGTGGTGGTATTCAAAACCCAACGTCCAGGCCAGCGTTGCCAGCGGTTCCAGCAGATTAACAATCTTATTTTCAATACGTGCGTGGGCAACTTTGATATCCATGCGCGTGGAACCGATGGTGCGATGCACGCGCATATATTTGCCATCAATAAATTCCCCTTTCAGGGTTGCCAGATTATCTCGCTGCGCTTCGATCTTCTCAAATACCTCTTCAAAGCGGCTCATCACAAACTTTCGTTGAGGATAAATTTCGCGCAGTTTCTCCATCACTTCGAAGATATTTTGCTGCAATGGCATCTGATCATGCCCATTCGGCAGCAAAATCTCTTTGGTTACAGACGCTTTTTCCAGCACGTCAAAATAACTGTCGAGGCGTTTGCGGAATCCGTTTTCGTCCGCAGGTAAGTACTTACCGATGGCATAACCCAACGGCATCACCTGCGCCGTCACTTCGCTACCGTCACTGCTTTGCCACAAAAACTCGGTTTTATCCGTACCGTGGCGCTCAGAACATCCACGCCAGAACATGGTGCAGGTAATGCCAAATCCATTGTAGATATGCGGCAGTTGCCCGGACATGCCAAAGGAATCGGGTAAATAACCTATTTTCATCGGCTCGCCAAACGCGAGGCAGTCACGCATTCCGTACATCAGATTACGGACGATGGATTCCGCAGAAACAATCGTGGTATCGGTCTGGGTATACCAGGGGCCGATAATCAACTTGCCGGCTTCTACCAGTTTCTTCACGCGGTCTTTGTTTTCCGGTTTCACCGCGAAATAATCTTCGAGGATCGCCGTTTGCCCGTCGAGTACGTAATATTTGTATTCGTTGTCCTGTTCCAGTCGGCACAGGATCTCTTCCATATTATTGACCAGCAGAATGCGTGACTCTTCGGTGGTGAAATACCACTCCCGATCCCAGTGCATATGCGGGGTGATGTGAACGCGAGATACCGCTTTCATCGTCGTTTCCTTTTTGTTTATTGCATTACGCCATCAGTCAGATAGTTGCCATGCTTAACCGCGTGACGCCGCCAGATCAGGAGAATTGCAGTCGAGATTGCAGCCCCCACCAATGCCGCACCAAACCAGCCAATTGCCGCCATAACACCGCCCGCGCCATTATCATGAAGTAAAAAGAGCGAGAAAATGCCAGCACCGGGTGTCGAAAGGCCGATATTCATCGCACCGACAATAGCGCCCGTTACCATAGAGCCCAGCACAAACGAACCAATAACCCGCAGCGGATCTTCAATCGCCATCGGGATCGCCCCTTCGGTAATACCTGCCAGCCCTAACAGCCAGGTGGATTTCCCGGTCTCAATTTCAAACTCTTTAAACAGGCGCGGTGCGAGCATCGTGGAAGCGGTTACGGTAAATGCCGAAACCATTTTGACGGAGGCGAAAATGGCATACGGGCCGTAAACGCCGTTCGCCATTGCGCCCAGGCAGAATGCATAAGCGGCTTTATTCACTGGCCCTCCAAGGTCAAAGGAACACATAAAACCGAGAATGGCACCCAGCAACAGCGCGTTACTTCCTGACAGACCGTTCAGCCAGGCGGTAAGCGAGTTATTGATCCAGGCGACAGGTTCCCCCACCACAAACAGCATCAGACTGCCCGCTCCCAATGTACCGAGCACCAGGTAGAGATAAAAAGTCAGGAAGCCATTGAATTTACTGCTAAGACGCAAGTGATTTTTCATCCAGCGTATCAAGTAACCGGCTATCAATCCGCCAACGACCGCGCCGAGAAACCCGGAGCCGATCATGTTGGCGGCAAGTCCAGCCGCAAAGCCTGGCGCTAACGCCGGTTTATCTGCCAGCGAATAGGCGGTATAGGCTGCCAGCACCGGTACCATCAAAATTCCGAGCAGCCCGCCGCCCAGTTTGCGGTACATCCACAGCCAGGAGTTTTCTTCATTAAACAGATCTTGTAGCCCGAAGATTTGCGACAGTAATACCGCGACCGCCAGCACCGTCCCCCCCGCGACAATCAACGGTACGGAAAAAGAGATCCCGCTCAACAGTGCCTGTTTCAGCTCCGTTTTGACGCTTTTCACCGGTTGCGTATCTTGCTGTACGGTACGCGTCTCATCGCCACGCTCGAGGGTAAGCGATTGTTGGATCAACGCTTCTGCATGGCGAATCGGCTCGGCAACAGGCACAGAAAGCGCAGGAATGCCGTTAAAACGCTCACTCTCCTTGATGGCGACTTCAGCCGCAAAAATACAGGCAGTTGCACTATTGAGTTGATCCGCCGTTAAACGCCCTTCAATACCGTTAGCACCTTGCTTTTCAACGTAGACATTCACGCCGAGTTTGCGTCCGGCTTTTTCCAGATACTCCGCAGCCATGTAGGTGTGAGCAATACCCGCCGGGCAGGCCGTTACGCAAACGATAGTTGGCGCGTTGGAAAAAGAGGCAGAAGGTTGCGTGCCTCCCTTGTCATCCAGCGCCGAGAGCAATTCATCAGGCGTCGTCGCCGACTGTATACGCGCCCGAATCTCATCATCCGCCAGGCGCGTGGTCAGCGCTGTCAGCAGTTGCATGTGCGTAGTACCCGCTTCATTGGGGGGAATCGCCAGCAACACCACTAAATCAATCGCTTCCGGGCCATCCACGCTTTCCCACTGAAGCGGCTCGCTGAGTGTGGCGACCGCAAACGCCGCTTCTTTTACCGCAGCAGTTTTGCCATGCGGCACAGCCAACCCTTCACCTAAGGCGGTCGGGCCAAGGCTTTCACGGCGATACACTTCTTTCAGAAATTGCTCAGTACTGGAAATTTTCCCCAGAGCAGCAAGACGTTGAGTCAACGCGTGAATGGCCTCTTCACGGCTGGTAAAGCGCGCATTCAGACACAACGCATCGCGGTGGGTCAGAGTCGTCAGGTTCATCATGATCCTCACTTGATCGTTTTTATAGTCGCGCCAGTGTGCCCGATAAAACAATACCATTGCGTAATCAATTTCACTTTATTGAAATTATTTGCATTGTATTTGTATTATTTACAGGATGAATTTATCGGGCATAATGGCTAAATTCGTATTAATGAGATGCTAAATAATGGGACACAAACCCTTATACCGACAGATTGCTGATCGCATTCGTGAGCAAATTGCGCGTGGCGAGCTTAAACCTGGCGATGCGTTACCTACCGAATCGGCATTACAAACAGAGTTTGGCGTCAGCCGGGTTACGGTGCGTCAGGCTTTGCGCCAGTTAGTCGAGCAACAGATCCTCGAAAGCATTCAGGGCAGCGGGACTTACGTCAAAGAAGAGCGGGTCAATTACGATATTTTTCAGTTAACCAGTTTTGATGAAAAACTGTCGGACCGTCACGTCGATACACACAGTGAAGTTCTGATATTTGAAGTGATTCCGGCTGACGATTTTCTTCAGCAACAGCTACAAATCACCGTGCAGGATCGTGTGTGGCATGTGAAGCGCGTGCGCTATCGCAAGCAAAAGCCAATGGCGCTGGAAGAAACCTGGATGCCGCTTGCGTTGTTCCCGGATCTCACCTGGCAGGTCATGGAAAATTCGAAATATCACTTTATTGAAGAAGTGAAGAAGATGGTTATCGATCGTAGCGAACAGGAAATCATTCCTCTGATGCCAACCGAAGAGATGAGCCGTCTGCTTAATATCAGCCAGACAAAGCCGATTCTTGAAAAAGTATCGCGTGGATATTTAGTTGATGGTCGGGTGTTTGAATATAGCCGCAACGCTTTTAATACCGATGACTATAAATTTACCCTGATAGCGCAGCGAAAATCATCGCGATAAGCACAAAAAAGGCCATCATACGATGGCCAACCATGTCGAAACCGACAGCCCTTCGCCATTCCTGTAGAGGGAAGCGGCGAGGGCTATTTCTTATTACAGATATTTATTTCAGAACAGTTTTCAGTGCTTCACCGATATCCGCCAGGCTGCGAACGGTTTTCACGCCTGCGGCTTCCAGAGCAGCGAATTTCTCATCCGCAGTCCCTTTCCCACCGGCAATGATCGCACCCGCGTGGCCCATACGTTTGCCTTTCGGCGCAGTCACACCAGCGATGTAACCCACAACTGGCTTGGTAACATGCTCTTTGATGTACGCTGCCGCTTCTTCTTCAGCGCTACCGCCGATCTCACCGATCATCACGATCGCTTCGGTCTGCGGATCTTTTTCGAACATTTCGAGAATGTCGATAAAGTTAGAGCCAGGGATCGGGTCACCGCCGATACCGACACAGGTCGACTGACCGAAACCGTAATCCGTGGTCTGTTTAACCGCTTCATAGGTCAGTGTACCGGAACGGGAAACGATACCCACTTTACCCGGTTTGTGAATGTGACCCGGCTGGATACCGATTTTGCATTCACCCGGGGTGATAACGCCTGGGCAGTTCGGGCCGATCATACGAACGCCTGCTTCGTCCAGTTTCACTTTCACGGTCAGCATATCCAGCGTCGGGATGCCTTCAGTGATGGTGATAATCAGTTTGATGCCTGCATCGATAGCTTCCAGAATGGAGTCTTTGCAGAACGGTGCTGGTACGTAAATAACAGACGCGGAAGCGCCAGTAGCAGCAACAGCTTCACGCACGGTGTTGAACACCGGCAGGCCGAGGTGGGTAGTGCCGCCTTTACCTGGAGTTACGCCACCAACCATTTTAGTGCCGTATGCAATGGCCTGTTCTGAGTGGAAAGTCCCCTGGCTACCGGTAAAGCCCTGGCAGATAACCTTGGTGTTTTTATCAATTAAAATGGACATTATTTCCCCTCCACTGCGGCAACAACCTGCTGAGCTGCATCCGTCAGACCTTTTGCTGCAATAATATTCAGGCCGCTGTCAGCCAGTTTCTTCGCGCCGAGTTCGGCGTTGTTACCTTCCAGACGTACCACGACCGGTACGTTAACACCCACTTCCGCTACCGCGCCGATGATACCGTCAGCGATCAGGTCGCAACGAACGATACCGCCGAAGATGTTAACCAGAACGGCTTTCACTTTGTCGTCAGAGAGGATGATTTTGAACGCTTCGGTTACACGTTCTTTGGTTGCGCCGCCGCCAACGTCCAGGAAGTTAGCCGGTTCGCCGCCGTGCAGTTTAACTATGTCCATCGTACCCATCGCCAGACCTGCGCCGTTAACCATACAACCGATGTTACCGTCCAGCGCAACGTAGTTCAGTTCCCACTGTGCAGCCTGTGCTTCACGCGGATCTTCCTGCGACTGGTCACGCATTTCGCGCAGATCAGGCTGGCGGAACAGGGCGTTGCCATCAGCGCCCAGTTTGCCGTCGAGGCAAATCAGATCGCCCTGTTTGGTGATGACCAGCGGGTTGATTTCGATCAGCGCCAGGTCGCGCTCCAGGAAAATGGTCGCCAGGCCCATGAAGATTTTGGTGAACTGCTGAACCAGTTTACCTTCCAGACCCAGTTTGAACGCCAGCTCGCGTCCCTGATACGGCATCGGGCCAGTCAGCGGATCAAGCGCAACTTTATGGATCAGGTGCGGAGTTTCTTCCGCCACTTTTTCGATTTCCACGCCGCCTTCGGTGGAGGCCATAAAGACCACGCGACGGGAACTACGGTCTACAACGGCACCGAGATACAGCTCTTTAGCGATATCGGTCGCCGCTTCAACCAGAATCTGGTTAACCGGTTGGCCATTGGCATCTGTTTGATACGTTACCAGACGCTTGCCCAGCCAGTTTTCTGCAAAAGCACGGATGTCTTCTTTGCTGTTTACAACTTTCACACCGCCCGCTTTACCGCGGCCACCAGCGTGAACCTGACATTTCACTACCCACGGACCGGCACCGATTTTTGAAGCGGCTTCTTCTGCTTCGCGCGGAGTAGTACAGGCATAACCCACCGGTGCTGGTAAGCCATAGCGGGCAAACAGTTGTTTTGCCTGATATTCATGTAAGTTCATGTGTTCTGTCCATCCTTCAGTAATCGTTATCTTTTAAACCGTAGACCGACACCCTATCCACGTCGGTCTACAGTGCAGGTGAAGCTTAAACTACTACACGTCCAGCAGCAGACGCGTCGGCTCTTCCAGCAACTCTTTGATCGTTACCAGGAAGCCCACGGATTCGCGACCATCGATCAGACGGTGATCGTAGGACAGCGCCAGGTACATCATCGGCAGGATCTCAACCTGACCATTCACCGCCATCGGACGATCTTTGATAGCGTGCATACCCAGAATTGCGCTCTGCGGCGGGTTGATGATCGGCGTAGACATCAGGGAACCGAACACACCACCGTTGGTGATGGTGAAGTTACCACCGGTCAGATCTTCAACCGTCAGCTTGCCATCACGGCCTTTGACTGCCAGCTCTTTGATTTTCTTCTCGATGTCTGCCATGCCGAGGGTATCGACATCACGCAGAACCGGCGTCACCAGGCCGCGCGGCGTAGAAACCGCCATGCTGACGTCGAAATAGTTGTGGTAAACCACGTCATCGCCGTCGATAGACGCGTTCACTTCCGGGTAACGTTTCAGGGCTTCAACCACCGCTTTCACGTAGAAGGACATAAAGCCCAGACGGATGCCGTGGCGTTTTTCAAACGCTTCACCGTACTGCTTACGCAGATCCATAATCGGCTTCATGTTGACTTCGTTGAACGTGGTCAGCATGGCGGTGGAGTTTTTCGCTTCCAGCAGACGCTCTGCCACACGCTTACGCAGGCGAGTCATCGGGACACGTTTTTCACTACGTGCAGCCAGAGCCGGTTGCGCCGCCGGAGCAGCCGCTGCCGGAGCAGACTCTTTCGCCGGGGCTTTCGCCAGATGTTTTTCCACATCTTCACGAGTCAGACGACCACCCACACCGGTGCCTTTAATGGCGCTGGCGTCGAGATTGTGTTCAGCCAGCAGGCGACGGATCGCCGGGCTTAACGCATCGTTGTTTTGCTCTTCCAGAGACGCCTGCTGGCGTTGCGCCGGAGTGGACGCTTTCTCTTCAGATTTGGCGCTGGTTTCTTTACCGGCGCTGTTGCCTTCACGCAGGCGACCAAGGATCTGACGAGACGTTACCGTTGTACCTTCATCTTCCAGAACCGCATCCAGAATGCCGTCTGCTGATGCCGGTACTTCCAGTACCACTTTGTCAGTTTCGATTTCTACCAGCACTTCATCACGTACGACTGCGTCGCCGGGTTTTTTATGCCAGGTTGCGACGGTGGCATCGGCTACGGATTCAGGCAGGTCAGGGACCAGAATATCTACGCTACTCATTGTGTATCCTTTATTTATTCGACGTTCAGCGCGTCATTAACCAGATCTTGTTGCTGTTTCTGGTGAACGGACATATACCCTACCGCCGGAGAGGCGGAGGCCGGGCGGCCTGCATAACGCAGAGAAGCCCCAAACGGAATCACTTCACGGAAATGATGCTGGCTGCAGTACCATGCGCCCTGGTTGAGCGGCTCTTCCTGGCACCAGACAAAATCCTTGACGTGAGCAAACTGCTGCAACACTTCCTGCATCGCTTTATGCGGGAACGGGTAGAGTTGCTCGATACGCACAATGGCGACATCGTGTTGATTGTTCTTACGACGCTGTTCCAGCAGGTCGTAATAAACCTTACCAGAACACATCACTACGCGCTTCACGCCCTTCGGATCAAGTTCGTCGATTTCACCGATGGCTGGCAGGAAGGTGCCGTTCGCCAGTTCTTCGAGGCTGGAAACCGCCAGCGGATGACGCAGCAGGGATTTCGGCGACATCACGACCAGCGGACGACGCATCCCGCGCAGCGCCTGACGACGCAGCATGTGGTAAACCTGTGCCGGGGTAGACGGTACGCAAACCTGCATGTTTTGCTCAGCACAAAGTTGCAGATAACGTTCCAGACGCGCGGAGGAGTGCTCCGGCCCCTGCCCTTCGTAACCGTGCGGCAGCAACATCACCAGACCACACATCCGGCCCCATTTCTGCTCGCCAGAGGAGATGAACTGGTCGATAACCACCTGCGCACCGTTGGCGAAGTCACCGAACTGCGCTTCCCAGATGGTCAGGGTGCGTGGTTCTGCGGTGGCATAACCATATTCAAACGCCAGCACGGCTTCTTCTGACAGTACGGAGTCCCAGACACGGAACGCGCCCTGACCGTTATGGATGTGTTGCAGCGGCGTGTAAGTGGAACCGTTAGACTGGTTGTGGATCACCGCGTGGCGGTGGAAGAAGGTACCGCGACCGGAGTCTTCACCCGACAGGCGAACCGGAATGCCTTCATCAACCAGCGTGGCGTAAGCGAGGTTTTCCGCACCGCCCCAGTCGAACAGTTTCTCACCGGCTGCCATCGCCTGGCGATCGCCATAAATCTTGGCAACGCGAGACTGCATTTCAACTGCTTCTGGTACCGTACTGATACGTTTAGCCAGTTCCTGCAGGCGCTTCATCTCAACTTTGTTCGGGTACTCTTCGTCCCATTCGTGGTTGAGGTACGGCGACCAGGTGAAAGAGTGCATGTTCATCGGACGCCACTCTGCCACTACGCAATCGCCAGCATCCAGCGCATCGCGGTACAGGTTAACCATCTCGGTGGCATCTTCCAGCGTCGCCACTTTTTCCTGCTCCAGCTTGTCAGCGTAGATTTTGCGCGGTGTCGGATGTTTTTTGATTTTCTGATACATCAGTGGCTGGGTTGCGCTCGGCTCGTCGGCTTCGTTGTGGCCGTGACGGCGGTAGCATACCAGGTCGATGAAGACATCACGTTTAAAGGTGTTACGGAAATCGAGCGCCAGACGGGTCACAAAGGCAACGGCTTCCGGATCATCCGCGTTAACGTGGAAAATCGGTGCCTGAACCATCTTACCGATATCAGTACAGTACGGTGTAGAACGGGCATCCAGCGGGTTAGAGGTGGTGAAACCAACCTGGTTGTTGATAACGATACGTACCGTACCGCCAACTTCATAACCACGCGCTTTCGACATGTTCAGAGTTTCCTGAACCACGCCCTGCCCGGTCACTGCGGCGTCACCGTGGATGGTGATTGGCAGCACTTTGTTGCTGCTCGGCTCATCAAGTCTGTCCAGACGGGCACGAACAGAGCCGATAACGACCGGGCTTACAATCTCAAGGTGAGACGGGTTAAACGCCAGCGCCAGGTGCACCAGGCCGCCATCGGTCTGGAAGTCAGACGAGAAGCCCATGTGGTATTTCACGTCGCCTGTGCCGAGGTGTTCTTTATGTTTACCGGCGAACTCGTCGAACAAGTCTTGCGGTTTTTTACCCAGCACGTTCACCAGCACGTTCAGACGACCACGGTGCGCCATCCCGAGAACCACTTCGCGGGTGCCGCTGTTGCCAGCGTGGCGGATCATCTCTTTAAGCATCGGGATTAACGCGTCACCGCCTTCCAGCGAGAAGCGTTTTGCGCCAGGGAATTTTGCGCCGAGGTAACGCTCAAGGCCTTCAGCGGCGGTCAGTTCGCTTAAGAAGCGTTTTTTCTCTTCGCTATTGAAAGTCGCGCGACCAGACTCGATACGCTGTTGGATCCAGCGTTTTTCTTCGGTGCTGGTGATGTGCATATACTCGGCACCAATCGGGCCGCAGTAGGTTTGCTTGAGGGCGGAAATAAGCTCGCCGAGTTTCATGGTTTCTTTGCCGCTGGCAAATGAACCGACGTTGAAGGTTTCCTGGAAGTCTGCTTCGGTCAGATCGTGGAAAGACGGATCCAGATCGGCCACTTTATCTTGCTGCCACAGTCCCAGCGGATCTAGATTCGCATGCTGGTGACCACGGAAGCGGTATGCGTTAATGAGCTGCAGGACTTTAACCTGCTTCACATTGGTGTCAGGGTCGGAGATCGTTGAAGAGTAACGTGAAGCGTCTTTCGCCAGGCGGCGGAAATATTCACGCGTTTGAGAGTGGAATTGATCCGGTTTGACTCCCGTACCAGGTAACTGCTGGAACGTCGAACGCCAGTTAGCGTCAACCGAGTCAGGATCGGTTAAGAAGTCTTCATAGAGCTGTTCTATCCAGCTCTGGTTTGCGCCAGAGAGGTAAGAAGAGTCCAACCAGGCTTTCAAAGCGCTGTTCTGCATCGTGATCCCTTAAGCATCTTTTTTATGCTTACTTCGCCGTGGATACTACCACGCACAGTGATGTGCGTGCCGGGGTTCACTTGCGAGCTCTTGTCTACGTAGTGGCTCGCGAAGGAACCTTTAAAAACTGTCTTAGTGTCAGGGGCAGTTTTTAAAGATTTCCTGCATTTCTTTGTTACGCCTGATGCGCTGCGCTTATCAGGCCTGCGGGTAATGACTTGTAGGCCGGATAAGGCGTTCACGCCGCATCCGGCACTGGTTGCCTGATGCAACGCTTGCGCGTCTTATCAGGCCTACAGTTTACGCATTACGTTGCAACAACATCGACTTGATATGGCCGATGGCGCGCGTCGGGTTCAGCCCCTTCGGACATACACTGACGCAGTTCATGATGCTGTGACAGCGGAATACGCTGAATGCATCGCTCAAACCGTCGAGGCGGCTGTCAGTCTCGGTATCACGGCTATCGATCAGGAAACGATATGCCGCTAACAAGCCTGCCGGGCCGATAAACTTATCGGGATTCCACCAGAAAGACGGACAAGAGGTTGAACAACATGCGCAGAGAATACATTCATACAGCCCGTCGAGTTTTTCGCGCTGCTCTGGCATCTGTAAATGCTCGCGAGCTGGCGGATTTTGTCCATTATTCAACAGGTAAGGCTTAATTTTCTCATATTGCGCATAGAATTGTCCCATGTCTACCACCAAATCGCGGATCACCGGTAAACCTGGCAGCGGGCGAATCACAATCTTCTTGCCCGGCTGGTTGAGTGCCGAAATCGGGGTAATACAGGCCAGACCATTCTTGCCGTTCATGTTCAGACCGTCGGAACCGCACACACCTTCACGGCAGGAGCGGCGGAACGACAGGCTGGGATCTTTCTCTTTCAGCTGGATAAGCGCATCCAGCAGCATCATGTCGCGACCTTCTTCCGCTTCCAGGGTGTAATCCTGCATACGCGGAGCATCATCAACATCCGGGTTATAGCGATAAATTGAAAACTCGAGTCTCATTTTCCTGTCTCCGCATTAGTAAGTACGAATCTTCGGCGGGAATGCCGGGCGCAGTTTCGGTTCCATGTTGACGCTTCGGCGCGTCATGGATTCCGACTCAGGCAGATACAGGGAGTGGCACAGCCAGTTTTCATCATCACGATCCGGGAAGTCGAAGCGGCTATGTGCGCCACGGCTTTCGGTACGGAAGTTGGCAGAAACAGCCGTTGCATACGCCGTTTCCATCAGGTTATCCAGTTCCAGGCACTCAACGCGCTGGGTGTTGAACTCGCTGGAAGTGTCATCCAGACGGGCATTTTTCAGACGCTCGCGGATCACTTTCAACTGCTCAAGCCCTTTCGCCATCGCATCACCTTCACGGAAGACCGAGAAGTTATGCTGCATACATTCTTGCAGCGCTTTACGGATCGCCACCGGATCTTCACCGTTACGATTATTGTTCCACCGGTTCAGGCGATCCAGAGACGCTTCAACATCAGACTCGCTGGCATCGCGCAGTGCGCCCTGCTCGGCGATAGACTCTTGCAGATGCAGACCTGCCGCGCGACCAAAGACCACCAGGTCCAGCAGCGAGTTGCCGCCCAGACGGTTAGCGCCGTGTACCGATACACAAGCGATTTCACCAACGGCAAACAGTCCCGGAACAACCACATCTTCGCCTTTCTCATTCACAGTCAGCGCCTGACCGGTAACTTTGGTCGGAATACCGCCCATCATGTAGTGACAGGTTGGGATAACCGGAATCGGCTCTTTCACCGGATCGACGTGAGCGAAGGTACGGGAAAGCTCCAGGATACCCGGCAGACGGGATTCGAGAACTTCTTTACCCAGGTGATCGAGTTTCAGTTTCGCGTGTGGCCCCCACGGACCATCACAGCCGCGACCTTCACGGATTTCAATCATGATGGAACGCGCCACCACATCACGGCCCGCCAGGTCTTTGGCGTTCGGCGCATAACGCTCCATAAAGCGTTCGCCATGTTTGTTCAGCAGATAACCGCCTTCACCACGGCAACCTTCGGTGACCAGTACGCCCGCACCGGCAATGCCGGTCGGGTGGAATTGCCACATTTCCATATCCTGCACCGGTACGCCTGCGCGGATAGCCATGCCGACACCGTCGCCAGTGTTAATGTGGGCGTTAGTGGTGGACTGATAAATACGCCCTGCCCCGCCAGTCGCCAGCACGGTAGCGCGGGCTTTGAAATAAACCACTTCACCGGTTTCGATGCACAGTGCGGTACAACCCACCACCGCGCCATCCTGGTTTTTCACCAGATCCAGCGCATACCACTCGGAGAAAATGGTGGTGTGGTTTTTCAGGTTCTGCTGATAAAGCGTGTGCAACAGTGCGTGACCGGTACGGTCAGCAGCCGCCGCAGTGCGTGCCGCCTGCTCGCCGCCGAAGTTTTTCGACTGACCGCCAAACGGACGTTGATAGATACGACCATCATCGAGACGCGAGAACGGCAGGCCCATGTGTTCGAGTTCCAGAATCGCTTCCGGCCCGGTTTTACACATATATTCAATCGCGTCCTGGTCACCGATATAGTCCGACCCTTTTACGGTGTCGTACATATGCCATTCCCAGTTATCTTCATGGGTATTACCCAGCGCAACGGTAATGCCGCCTTGCGCAGAAACGGTATGGGAACGGGTCGGGAAGACTTTAGAGAGCAGCGCACAGGTCTGGCCGCTCTGGGAAATTTGCAGCGCCGCGCGCATACCTGCGCCACCGGCACCAATCACAACTGCATCAAATTCTCTGACTGGCAATTTCATCACACCCCCCACACCACAACGAATCCATAAATCACGTAAACCACCAGTGCAACGACAATCACCAGTTGCAGCATCAGGCGCAAGGCCAGCGGTTTAACGTAGTCGGTCAACACCTGCCACATGCCGATCCAGGCATGAATCAAGATAGAAAACAGCGCCAGCAGGGTGAACACTTTGGTGAACGCAGAGGCGAAGAAACCGATCCAGACTTCATATGTCAGTTCGCCACTGGTGGCGAAAAAACCGACCATATAAATGATGTAGAGCGTCAGGACGATAGCGGTAGCGCGAACGAGGATGAAATCATGTACGCCATTGCGTCCTAATGCGGAGGCGTTGCTTACCATACGAGGACTCCTGCGAGAAGTGAAAGCACGACAGTAATAACAAAGGAGATTTTGGCGGAGCGTTTACCCGCTTCGAATGTTTCTTCCAGATAGCCAAAATCCATCATCATGTGGCGAATACCTACGACGACGTGATACGCCAGAGCGGTAAGGATGCCCCACATGATAAATTTGACGAAGAAGCTGCCCATAATCGCGGAAGCTTGCTCGAAACCTTCAGGGGAAGAGAGGCTGGTACCCAGAAGCCACAGCAGGATGCCCACTGCAACAAAGGTGATCACACCGGAAACGCGATGGAGAATGGACGCTATCGCCGTGATGGGGAACCGGATGGTCTGTAGGTCCAGATTAACAGGTCTTTGTTTTTTCACATTTCTTATCATGAATAACGCCCACATGCTGTTCTTATTATTCCCTGGGGACTACGGGCACAGAGGTTAACTTTCTGTTACCTGGAGACGTCGGGATTTCCTTCCTCCGGTCTGCTTGCGGGTCAGACAGCGTCCTTTCCATAACTGCGCGTCATGCAAAACACTGCTTCCAGATGCGAAAACGACACGTTACAACGCTGGGTGGCTCGGGATTGCAGGGTGTTCCGGAGACCTGGCGGCAGTATAGGCTGTTCACAAAATCATTACAATTAACCTACATATAGTTTGTCGGGTTTTATCCTGAACAGTGATCCAGGTCACGATAACAACATTTATTTAATTTTTAATCATCTAATTTGACAATCATTCAACAAAGTTGTTACAAACATTACCAGGAAAAGCATATAATGCGTAAAAGTTATGAAGTCGGTATTTCACCTAAGATTAACTTATGTAACAGTGTGGAAGTATTGACCAATTCATTCGGGACAGTTATTAGTGGTAGACAAGTTTAATAATTCGGATTGCTAAGTACTTGATTCGCCATTTATTCGTCATCAATGGATTCTTTACCTGCAAGCGCCCAGAGCTCTGTACCCAGGTTTTCCCCTCTTTCACAGAGCGGCGAGCCAAATAACAAACGGGTAAAGCCAGGTTGATGTGCGAAGGCAAATTTAAGTTCCGGCAGTCTTACGCAATAAGGCGCTAAGGAGACCTTAAATGGCTGATACAAAAGCAAAACTCACCCTCAACGGGGACACAGCTGTTGAACTGGATGTGCTGAAAGGCACGCTGGGTCAAGATGTTATTGATATCCGTACTCTCGGTTCAAAAGGTGTGTTCACCTTTGACCCAGGCTTCACTTCAACCGCATCCTGCGAATCTAAAATTACTTTTATTGATGGTGATGAAGGTATTTTGCTGCACCGCGGTTTCCCGATCGATCAGCTGGCGACCGATTCTAACTACCTAGAAGTTTGTTACATCCTGCTGAATGGTGAAAAACCGACTCAGGAACAGTATGACGAATTTAAAACTACGGTGACCCGTCATACCATGATCCACGAGCAGATTACCCGTCTGTTCCACGCTTTCCGTCGCGACTCACATCCAATGGCAGTCATGTGTGGTATTACCGGCGCGCTGGCGGCGTTCTATCACGACTCGCTGGATGTTAACAATCCTCGTCATCGTGAAATTGCCGCGTTCCGCCTGCTGTCGAAAATGCCGACCATGGCCGCGATGTGTTACAAGTATTCCATTGGTCAGCCATTTGTTTATCCGCGCAACGATCTCTCCTATGCCGGTAACTTCCTGAATATGATGTTCTCCACGCCGTGCGAACCGTATGAAGTTAATCCGATTCTGGAACGTGCTATGGACCGTATTCTGATCCTGCACGCTGACCATGAACAGAACGCCTCTACCTCCACCGTGCGTACCGCTGGCTCTTCGGGTGCGAACCCGTTTGCCTGTATCGCAGCAGGTATTGCTTCACTGTGGGGACCTGCGCACGGTGGTGCTAACGAAGCGGCGCTGAAAATGCTGGAAGAAATTAGCTCCGTTAAACACATTCCGGAATTTGTTCGTCGTGCGAAAGATAAAAATGATTCTTTCCGCCTGATGGGCTTCGGTCACCGCGTGTACAAAAATTACGACCCGCGCGCCACCGTAATGCGTGAAACCTGCCATGAAGTTCTGAAAGAGCTGGGCACCAAAGATGACCTGCTGGAAGTGGCTATGGAGCTGGAAAACATCGCGCTGAACGACCCGTACTTTATCGAGAAGAAACTGTACCCGAACGTCGATTTCTACTCTGGTATCATCCTGAAAGCGATGGGTATTCCGTCTTCCATGTTCACCGTCATTTTCGCAATGGCACGTACCGTTGGCTGGATCGCCCACTGGAGCGAAATGCACAGTTACGGTATGAAGATTGCCCGTCCGCGTCAGCTGTATACAGGATATGAAAAACGCGACTTTAAAAGCGATATCAAGCGTTAATGGTTGATTGCTAAGTTGTAAATATTTTAACCCGCCGTTCAAATGGCGGGTTAATTTTTATATGCCTAAACACAAAAAATTGTAAAAATAAAATCCACTATCGGACATTCATATATTCTAAAAAAAAATATATCGGTATAAATTATAAACAAATCGATGATTTTTAATCATCTATCTTCCTCTCAGTTACATGAATAAACCACCAAATATAGCGCACCCCTATAATTTCCAATACTTTATTCATCAAACATTTAATTCATACCATCAATTAATTACTTTTACATTTAATAAAATTAATAATATTTTTAAGAAAAACTAAAAACATTCGACAATCAAATAAGATATTCTTGCACCGATATACTTTTTTCTTTTCTGTTAAAGGACTCAGTTATGTTTAAAGGACAAAAAACATTGGCCGCACTGGCCGTATCTCTGCTGTTCACAGCACCTGTTTATGCGGCTGATGAAGGATCCGGTGAAATTCACTTTAAAGGTGAAGTTATTGAAGCACCGTGTGAAATACATCAGGATGATATTGATAAAGAGGTTGAACTCGGTCAGGTGACCACCAGCCACATTAATCAGTCACATCACAGCGATGCCGTTGCTGTCGACCTGCTCTTAGTCAACTGTGATCTGGAAAACTCCAGCAACGGTTCCGGTGGCAAGATTTCTAAAGTTGCAGTCACCTTTGATAGCTCAGCGAAAACCACCGGCGCAGATCCGATTCTCAACAACACCAGCACGGGTGAAGCCACCTGCGTCGGCGTACGTTTAATGAATAAAGATCAAAGCAATATCGTTTTAGGCACCGCTACTCCAGATATCGACCTGGCTCCGACCTCCAGCGAACAAACGCTGAATTTCTTTGCCTGGATGGAACAAATTGATCAGGCTACACCTGTAACGCCAGGCGCAGTTACGGCGAATGCAACCTACGTGCTGGATTATAAATAAGTATTACTTTGGCGGCGCTATCGCCGCCTTTCATAAAATATTTATCAGGTATGGACACCGTGAATATTTATCGACTCTCTTTTGTATCCTGCCTGGTCGTGGCGATGCCTTGCGCATTGGCGCTCGAATTCAATCTGAATGTTCTCGATAAATCAATGCGCGACCGCATTGATATTTCATTATTAAAGGAAAAAGGAGTCATTGCTCCCGGTGAGTATTTTGTTAGCGTTGCGGTAAATAATAACCAAATCAGTAACGAGCAAAAGATTAACTGGCACAAAAATGACGATAAAACCATTCCGTGCATCAATGATTTACTGGTCGATAAATTTGGCTTAAAACCTGAAGTCCGTCAGTCATTACCATTGATAAATCAGTGCGTCGATTTTAGCTCCCGACCTGAAATGCTCTTCAATTTCGATCAAGCCAATCAGCAACTGAATATTAGTATTCCGCAAGCCTGGCTGGCGTGGTACTCAGAAAACTGGACCCCACCCTCCACATGGAAAGAAGGTGTCGCCGGTGTCCTGATGGATTACAACTTGTTTGCCAGCAGCTACCGCCCACAGGATGGCAGCAGCAGCACTAATCTTAACGCCTATGGAACAGCCGGAATCAACACGGGGGCATGGCGCTTACGCAGTGATTATCAGTTGAATCATACTGATAGCGATGATAACCATGAACAGTCAGGCGAAATATCACGTACCTATCTTTTTCGCCCGTTACCGCAATTAGGTTCAAAATTAACCCTCGGCGAAACGGATTTTAGTTCCAATATTTTCGACGGTTTTTCTTATACCGGCGCGGCACTGGCAAGTGACGATCGAATGTTGCCATGGGAACTACGCGGCTACGCCCCACAAATTAGCGGTATTGCACAGACCAATGCCACGGTGACGATCAGTCAATCAGGCCGCGTCATTTACCAGAAAAAAGTCCCACCAGGCCCATTTATCATTGACGACCTTAATCAGTCTGTTCAGGGCACACTGGATGTCAAAGTGACGGAAGAAGATGGTCGGGTGAACAATTTCCAGGTTTCAGCAGCATCGACGCCCTTCCTGACTCGTCAGGGACAGGTTCGCTATAAACTGGCCGCGGGTCAGCCACGGCCCTCCATGTCACATCAAACTGAAAATGAAACCTTTTTTAGCAATGAAGTTTCCTGGGGGATGCTGTCAAACACCTCGCTGTACAGCGGCCTGCTGCTTTCTGGTGATGACTACCATTCTGCCGCAATGGGTATTGGGCAAAATATGCTGTGGCTTGGTGCGCTGTCGTTTGATGTCACGTGGGCCAGTAGCCATTTTGATACTCAGCAGGACGAGCGGGGCTTAAGCTACCGTTTTAATTACAGCAAACAAGTGGATGCCACTAACAGCACGATTTCCCTCGCCGCTTATCGTTTCTCCGATCGTCATTTTCACAGCTACGCCAACTATCTGGATCACAAATACAACGACAGCGATGCGCAGGACGAAAAACAGACGATCAGCTTATCTGTGGGCCAACCGATTACCCCACTAAACCTCAATCTTTACGCCAACCTGCTACATCAAACCTGGTGGAATGCAGACGCCTCCACGACCGCCAACATCACGGCAGGTTTTAATGTTGATATTGGTGACTGGAGAGATATCTCTATTTCTACGTCATTCAATACAACCCATTACGAAGATAAAGATCGCGACAACCAGATTTACCTGTCGATTTCGCTCCCCTTCGGTAACGGTGGTCAGGTTGGCTATGACATGCAAAACAGTAGCCACAGCACCACACACCGCATGTCGTGGAACGATACGCTGGATGAACGTAATAGCTGGGGCATGTCTGCCGGACTGCAATCCGACCGTCCTGACAATGGAGCCCAGGTGAGCGGTAACTATCAGCACCTGAGTTCAGCGGGTGAGTGGGATATTTCTGGTACCTATGCCGCCAATGATTACAGTTCCGTCAGCAGCAGCTGGAGCGGTTCTTTCACCGCAACCCAATATGGTGCAGCGTTTCATCGCCGCAGCTCCACCAATGAACCACGCCTGATGGTCAGCACCGATGGCGTGGCAGATATTCCGGTTCAGGGCAATCTCGACTACACCAACCATTTTGGCATTGCGGTGGTGCCGTTGATTTCCAGTTACCAGCCTTCCACCGTGGCGGTGAACATGAATGACTTACCCGACGGCGTAACAGTTGCAGAAAACGTTATCAAAGAAACGTGGATTGAAGGCGCGATAGGTTACAAATCACTGGCTTCCCGTTCCGGTAAAGACGTTAACGTCATCATTCGCAACGCCAGCGGTCAGTTTCCTCCCCTCGGAGCGGATATCCGCCAGGATGACAGCGGCATTAGCGTGGGGATGGTTGGCGAGGAAGGACATGCCTGGTTAAGCGGAGTCGCTGAAAATCAAAAGTTTACCGTGGTCTGGGGTGATAGCCAGCATTGCTCGCTCCATCTTCCTGAACATATGGAAGACACCGCAAATCGCCTGATTTTACCTTGTCATTAATTAAGGAAATGAAAATGACATTTATGAAAGGACTACCCCTTTTGTTGTTGGTTGCCAGTCTGTGCAGCCACGCTGCACTACAACCCGATCGCACTCGTATTGTGTTTAACGCTAATGATAAAGCTACCAGTCTGCGGGTGGATAATCGTAGCGATAAACTCCCCTACCTCGCTTATTCCTGGCTCGAAAATGAAAAAGGGGAGAAAAGCGATGATCTTCTGGTCGCCCTGCCGCCGATACAACGTCTGGAACCGAAAGCAACAACGCAGGTACGGATAGTAAAGCAAGCCTCGACCACAAAATTACCGGGCGATCGCGAAACGCTATTTTTCTACAATATGCGTGAAATTCCTCCCGCCCCGGAAAAAAACAGCGACCATGCCGTTCTGCAAGTCGCCATTCAGAGTCGTATCAAGGTGTTCTGGCGACCGGCTGCATTACGCAAGAAAGCAGGAGAAAAGGTCGAACTGCAGTTACAGGTCAGCCAGCAGGGCAACCAACTGACACTGAAAAATCCTACCGCGTATTATCTGACCATTGCCTACCTGGGACGAAATGAAAAAGGCGTTCTCCCCGGCTTCAAAACCGTGATGGTTGCGCCTTTTAGTACGGTCAACACAAACACCGGAAATTATAGCGGCAGCCAGTTTTATCTCGGTTATATGGATGATTACGGCGCGTTACGCATGACGACGCTCAACTGCAGCGGACAATGCCATTTACAAGCCGTGGAGGCGAAGAAATGAGTGCTGGCAAGGGAGTGTTGCTCGTCATCTGTCTGTTATTTCTGCCGTTGAAGTCTGCGCTTGCCCTGAACTGCTACTTTGGTTCATCCGGTGGCTCGGTAGAAAAATCAGAAGCGATTCAACCTTTTGCTGTACCAGGCAATGCCAAACTCGGCGATAAGATCTGGGAATCTGACGATATTAAAATTCCCGTCTATTGTGACAACAATACCAACGGCAACTTTGAAAGCGAACATGTCTACGCATGGGTAAACCCCTACCCGGGGGTGCAGGATCGTTATTATCAACTCGGAGTAACTTACAATGGCGTTGATTATGACGCCAACCAGGGAAAAAGCCGCATCGACACTAACCAGTGTATCGACAGTAAGAACATTGACATTTATACCCTTGAGCAGATCATCGCGATGGGATGGCAGAACAAAATTTGCTCGGGTGATCCCGCTAATATTCACATGTCGCGTACCTTTCTCGCTCGCATGCGGTTATACGTCAAAATACGAGAAATGCCGCCGCATGATTATCAAAGTACGCTTAGCGACTATATCGTCGTGCAATTTGACGGTGCCGGTAGCGTTAACGAAGACCCTACTGCCCAAAACCTGAAATATCATATTACTGGTCTGGAAAACATTCGCGTGCTGGATTGCAGCGTCAATTTTTCCATTTCACCGGAAACACAGGTGATTGATTTTGGTAAATTTAATTTGCTGGATATTCGTCGCCACACAATGTCGAAAACATTCAGTATTAAGACGACAAAATCACAAAATGACCAATGCACCGACGGATTTAAAGTCAGTTCCTCCTTTTATACCGAAGAAACGTTGGTTGAAGAAGATAAAGCATTGTTGATTGGTAATGGTCTGAAGCTACGTTTGCTGGATGAAAACGCCTCGCCTTATACCTTCAATAAATATGCTGAATACGCCGATTTCACCAGCGACATGTTGGTCTACGAAAAAACCTATACAGCTGAACTTTCGTCCATTGCAGGTACCCCCATCGAGGCTGGGGCCCTTCGATACAGTGGTGCTTTTTAAAATTAACTATAACTGATTTGCCATGATGCCCTTTGCAGCCGGAAAGGGCATCTCTTTCAGAAAATTGCTGATTTTCCCCTTTTCCTTGATTGCTGTTATTTTTTCCTAGCCCGGCTTTCTTTATGCTGTATCGATACACCAAAGAGAAAATAATGAGGGAGCGAAGGATGCCAGTTTTGCAGTGGGGAATGTTATGTGTGCTATCACTTCTCCTTTCTATTGGTTTCCTCGCGGTACATCTCCCGGCGGCGCTATTACTTGGGCCGATGATCGCCGGGATCATCTTCAGTATGCGCGGAATTACTCTGCAACTTCCCCGCTCCGCTTTTCTCGCCGCGCAGGCCATTCTTGGCTGCATGATTGCGCAAAACCTCACTGGTTCGATTCTCACCACGCTGGCCGCCAACTGGCCGATCGTGCTTGCTATTTTACTGGTGACGCTGCTTTCCAGCGCCATCGTGGGTTGGTTATTGGTGCGCTATAGCTCACTGCCTGGAAATACCGGTGCCTGGGGTTCTTCTCCAGGCGGCGCAGCGGCAATGGTCGCTATGGCGCAAGATTACGGCGCAGATATTCGCCTGGTGGCGTTTATGCAATATCTGCGAGTGCTGTTCGTCGCGGGTGCCGCTGTTCTGGTCACCCGCATGATGCTGGGTGATAACGCTGAAGCGGTTAACCAGCAAATCGTCTGGTTCCCGCCAGTGAGCATTAATCTCCTGCTTACGATTTTGCTCGCAGTCGTTGCCGGTACGGCGGGATGCATGCTGCGTCTTCCTTCCGGCACGATGCTCATCCCGATGCTGGCGGGCGCAGTGCTCCAGTCTGGTCAGCTCATCACCATCGAACTACCGGAATGGCTGCTGGCGATGGCGTATATGGCAATTGGCTGGCGGATTGGTCTTGGTTTCGATAAACAAATCTTACTGCGGGCACTACGCCCGCTACCGCAAATCCTGCTGTCGATTTTTGCTCTGCTGGCTATTTGTGCAGGTATGGCGTGGGGACTGACCCGGTTTATGCATATTGATTTTATGACTGCCTACCTCGCCACCAGTCCCGGCGGGCTTGATACCGTGGCGGTCATCGCCGCAGGGAGCAATGCCGATATGGCGCTTATTATGGCGATGCAAACCCTGCGCCTGTTCAGTATTTTGCTGACAGGGCCAGCCATTGCGCGGTTTATTTCAACCTATGCGCCGAAGCGGTCGGCCTAGTGCTGGCAGCCTGGACACCAGTAAAACGGGCGCGAGGACAACGTGGTTTTCTCAATGATGCCGCCACAGCGTTCGCACAGTTCGCCATCACGATGAAAAACCTTAAAGCGAAACAGCGCCCCATGATGCTTATTCTCATCCACCTGCCCCCGCGTAGCGTAAGAAAACCGAGGAATCTCCAGTAACGCGTGTGCGAGTGCATCCAGTTGCGCCGCATTGAGATCTTTCGCTTTATGATTTCCAGTCAACCCAACCTGCCAGAGGATCTCCACCCGCAAATAATTGCCAAGCCCAGCCAGAAACGCCTGATCGAGCAGTAATCCTGCAAACTGACGGTTACGAAAGCGCGGCGACAATAACCGTTCCTTTACCACCTCCGGCGTCAGATTCGGATCCAGCACATCGGGACCAACGCGTTGTAAAAACGGATGCGTGGTCAGTTGTTCCGGCCTCAACATCTCAATATCCGAGGCGCTATAAAGCAGAATGGTTTTGTCAGCCGTTTGCAGTTTTACCCGCAATACTCGCGTGGTCTGCGGCTCTTCGCCGGTATCAACCACGCGCCAGACGCCGTAAAGCTGATTATGGCTGTAGAGCGTTAAACCGTTGGGAAAATGAGTTAACAACGCCTTACCACGCGTTTCCACATGGGTAACGTGTTGACCGATAAGTTGTGATTGATAAGTTTTTAACTGCGGGAAGGCAAACCAGACATCAGTTAGTGGTTTGCCTTTGATCGCCGCCTCCAGGTTATCCGCTGCACGGCGGATCTCCGGGCCTTCAGGCATGGTGATATCCTTTTTTCATTCTTTATTAAGCGGGGTTATGCTGCGACAACAATCCCCTTTTTGGCAAATGTAGCTCGTAATCGGCGGGCGAACGCCAGAGCGTGCTCGCCGTCGCCATGCAGGCAGACCGTTTGCGCCGCGACCGTTGCCCATTCGCCGGTGATACTTTTGACTCTGCCGTGTTGCACCATCTCCAGCGTTTGCGCCAACGCCTGTTCTTCGTTTTCAATCAACGCGCCTGGCTGACTTCGCGGCACCAGCGAGCCGTCAGCCTGATAACCGCGATCGGCAAACACTTCCTCGCGCGTTGTCAGGCCATATTGCTTGCCTGCACGAATCAGCTCGCTTCCTGCCAGCCCAACGAGAACCAATGCCGGATCGCAAGCGTATACCGCTCTGGCGATGGCGTCTGCCAGTTGTGCTTCTTTCGCCGCCTGGTTGTACAACATGCCGTGCGGTTTGACATGACGCATTACGCCGCCTTGCGCACGGGCAATCGTTGCCAGCGCGCCAATTTGATACAGCGTCTGGGCGTAAACGGTTTCCGGCGGCAGCTGCATGGCGCTGCGACCAAAATTTTCCCTGTCGGGAAAACTCGGGTGAGCGCCAATCGCGACACCATTTTTTATTGCTTCACGCACGCAAGCCTGCATGGTTTGCGCATCGCCTGCATGAAATCCACAAGCAATATTGGCAGAGGAAACCAGCGTTAATAGCTCTGCGTCGCTGGCGCAGCCTTCGCCCAGATCGGCGTTCAGGTCAATTTTCATTGTGCAGCCGCCACGCTAATTGTTCAAAATAACGTTGCTGATCTTGCCGCGCTTTCAGTGCCTCTTCCAGTGAACACTGGACAAAATGAATCGGCTGACCGAGCGGAATTTGCGCCAGATGGTACATATCAGCCTCAATGATACAGGCAATACGTGGATAACCACCGGTGGTCTGTGCGTCGTTCATCAACACAATCGGCTGCCCGTTATGCGGCACCTGCACCACGCCCGGTAACAAACCGTGAGATAACAGTTCGCGATCGGTGATGCGTTTTAAAATTTGCCCCTGTAAACGATAGCCCATTCGGTTACTTTGCGAGCTAAGCTGCCAGGGCGAACGCCAGAATGCATCCTGCGAGGCGCGATCGAACTCATGATATTCCGGCCCCGGCAAGGCGCGAATGCGGTTGCCCCACAGCAGCTGTTTAACGCCCTGCGCTTCCATAAAATCACGCTTCGATTTGCCAATCGGGAGTCGGTCACCATCCTTCAGTAAACGGCCTTCCAGCCCGCCAATCCCCACTTTGAGATCGGTGCTGCATGACCCCATTACCGGCGGAACATCAATACCACCCGCGACCGCCAGATAACTGCGCATCCCGTGCTGCGGGCGTTTAAGCGTTAAACGCTGGCCTGCTTTCATCGGCAATCGCCAGCCGGTCCAGACGGCGTTATCATCCAACCGCGCTTCGCAACCTGCACCCGTCAGGGCAAACCACCCATCAGTTTCGAACTCAACTGTTAACTGACCGAGCGTGATCTCCAGCGCGGGGGCATTGGCGTCATTACCCACCAGCAGGTTAGCAATGCGCAGCGCAGGCATATCCAGTGCGCCACAGTGGCTGATACCCGACTGGCGAAAACCGTGACGACCGCCATCCTGCACAGTGGTGTACATGCCCGCACGAATAATCTTCAGCATATTCCCTCCTTCTGCGGTACAAATCGCACGCTGTCTCCCGGACGTAATAAGATGGGTTCGTCACGCGCCGGATCAAACAGGCTGAGTGAGGTATGACCAATCAACTGCCAGCCACCCGGCGTTGCCAGCGGATAAACACCAGTCTGCGGCCCGCCGATCCCGACAGAACCTGCCGGAACGAGCAAGCGCGGTTCAGCGCGCCGTGGCGTGTGTTGTTGTTCCGGCAAACTCCCGAGATACGGGAAGCCCGGTTGAAAACCTAAAAACCAGACCACGTATTCCACGGAGGAGTGCAATTCAACAACCTGTTTTTCGCTCAACCCGCAATACGCCGCGACCACCGCCAAATCCGGTCCGCCTGCACCACCGTAAACCACCGGAATTTCAATAAAGCGAGACTCAGGTTCCAGGGCCTCGCTCTCCTCCCACCAGCGTTGCAAACGCTCTATGGCATCCAGCGCCAGCGACTCAGGATTACGCAAAATCACCGTGATATTGTTCATGCCGGGAATGGCTTCAACCACATTCGGCATATCCACCAGACGCTGCGCCAGTCGCCAGATCCGCTTCTGGCTAGCCAGCGTCACCGGCGGTTCCAGTTCCAGCACTACCGCCGTTTCACCTATCAGATAACAACGCGCTCGTTGCACTTTCGATCCCTCTGATTATTCGTTATGCAGGATTAGGAATATCAATAAAGGTCACATCAAGATCGGTATTTTCATTCAGCCACTCGCTCAATGCGCGAATACCACCGCGTTCAGTGGCATGGTGACCTGCAGCATAAAAATGCAATCCCTGCTCGCGGGCTGAATGAATGGTCTGTTCAGAAACTTCGCCAGTAATAAAAGCATCCACGCCAAAACGCGCGGCGCTATCGATAAAACTTTGCCCGCCGCCCGTGCACCAGGCGACGCGCTGGACCACCTCAGGTCCGGTATCGCCACACCATAACGGCTTACGTCCCAGACGCGCTTCAATCCAGGAGGCTAGTTCCATTCCCGGCACAGGCATGGTCAGCTCTCCCCACGGCACCAACGGCTCAATTTCGCCCATGACCGTGATCCCCAGTAACGCCGCCAGCTGTGCGTTATTGCCCAGCTCAGGATGTGCGTCAAGCGGCAAATGCCAGCCATACAGGTTGATATCATTCGCCAGCAACGTTTTTAAACGGTTACGCTTCATTCCGCGAATGACCGGAGACTCTCCTTTCCAGAAGTAGCCATGATGCACAATGACCGCATCCGCGCCCAGACGCACTGCCTCATCGAGCAAAGCCTGGCTGGCGGTGACACCGGTAACAATTTTTTGCACCGTCTCTTTGCCTTCCACCTGCAAACCATTCGGCGCGTAATCACTAATCGCCGCGCTGTTCAGTTTTTCGTTAATCAGTTGTTCCAGTTCGGTGTTTTTCATCTTCGCGCCTTCCGTATTCTGATAGCTACACCGTTAACATAGCGTTACCTCGCCTGTTCGTCGATAGCCAATCTTTTGACATATTAAGAAACAAACCCGACGCCAAAAGACGCAAATTGTTTATATCATCACGCTTCAGCTAATGTATATTTATGCAATCAGACAGCATATTGCATAAATAATCAGTTCTGTATCAAAGTTTTAACTTTAAGGAAACACAAGCACGCCGCGCAACTATTACGTGACGTTGCCGTCAATTGTGGAATTATTATGAATAAACACGCATCACAACCGCGCGCTATTTACTATGTCGTTGCGCTGCAAATCTGGGAATATTTTAGCTTTTACGGCATGCGTGCCCTGCTGATTCTCTATCTCACCAATCAACTAAAATACAACGATACTCACGCCTACGAGTTATTTAGCGCCTACTGTTCGCTGGTGTATGTCACGCCAATCCTCGGTGGCTTTTTGGCGGATAAAGTTCTCGGCAATCGCATGGCGGTGATGCTGGGGGCGTTGTTGATGGCGATCGGTCATGTGGTGCTGGGTGCCAGTGAGATCCATCCGTCATTCCTCTATCTGTCCCTGGCGATTATCGTCTGCGGCTATGGCCTGTTTAAATCTAACGTAAGCTGTCTGCTCGGCGAGCTGTATGAGCCAACCGATCCGCGTCGTGATGGCGGTTTCTCGCTGATGTATGCGGCGGGTAACGTGGGGTCTATTATCGCACCTATCGCCTGTGGTTACGCCCAGGAAGAGTACAGCTGGGCGATGGGCTTTGGCCTGGCGGCGGTTGGCATGATCGCGGGTCTGGTCATTTTCTTATGTGGCAATCGTCATTTCACTCATACCCGCGGCGTTAACAAAAAAGTACTGCGTGCGACAAACTTTCTCCTGCCGAACTGGGGATGGCTGCTGGTTCTGCTGGTGGCAACGCCTGCACTGATTACCGTGCTGTTCTGGAAAGAGTGGTCGGTATACGCCTTAATTGTCGCGACTATTATTGGCCTGGGTGTACTGGCAAAAATTTATCGCAAAGCAGAAAACCAGAAACAGCGGAAGGAGCTGGGGCTGATTGTGACGCTCACCTTATTCAGTATGTTGTTCTGGGCCTTCGCACAACAGGGCGGTAGCTCGATTAGCCTTTATATCGACCGCTTCGTTAACCGCGATATGTTTGGTTATACCGTTCCGACCGCGATGTTCCAGTCGATTAATGCCTTCGCAGTTATGCTGTGCGGTGTGTTCCTGGCGTGGGTGGTTAAAGAAAGCGTCGCAGGTAATCGTACCGTGCGCATCTGGGGAAAATTTGCTCTTGGCCTTGGCCTGATGAGCGCCGGATTCTGCATTCTGACCTTAAGCGCCCGCTGGTCCGCAATGTATGGTCACTCTTCTCTGCCACTGATGGTGTTAGGCCTCGCGGTGATGGGCTTTGCGGAACTGTTTATCGACCCGGTTGCCATGTCGCAAATTACGCGCATTGAAATTCCGGGCGTGACCGGCGTATTAACCGGCATCTACATGCTGCTTTCTGGCGCGATCGCGAACTATCTGGCGGGCGTGATTGCCGATCAGACATCGCAGGCTTCGTTTGATGCTTCCGGGGCGATCAACTACTCCATCAATGCATATATTGAAGTATTTGATCAAATTACCTGGGGCGCACTGGCGTGTGTAGGACTGGTACTGATGATTTGGCTGTATCAGGCGCTGAAATTCAGAAACCGCGCGCTGGCGCTGGAGTCATAATAGGCCAGCACCGATGCCTGATGCGACGCTTGACGCGTCTTATCAGGCCTACGTATTTCCTGCAATTTATTGAATTTGCACAAATTTGTAGGCTGGATTAGGCGTTCACGCCGCATCCGGCATCTGGGCTCGATTGCCTGACGCGTCTGTTATTTCCCCTTCCGCGCCGTCTCATACGCTGCCAACGTTTGTACTCTCGCCTCTTTGTGCTCGACTATCGGTTGCGGATAATCCAGCTTCACACCTGCTTTCTGCGCCCACTTCCACGGCTCATGCACCGCTTTCCCTGGTACATCGCGCAGCTCCGGTAACCATCGACGAATAAACTCGCCCTCACGGTCAAATTTCTCGCCCTGAGTTATAGGATTGAAAATACGAAAATACGGCGCAGCATCAGTACCCGTAGAAGCCGCCCACTGCCAGCCACCGTTATTAGCTGCCAAATCACCATCAATCAGCTGCGACATAAAATATCGCTCGCCTTCGCGCCAGTCGATCAACAAATCTTTCACCAGAAAACTGGCTGTAATCATCCGTAGCCGGTTATGCATCCAGCCAGTGCTGTTAAGCTGACGCATAGCGGCATCAATAATCGGGTATCCCGTTTTGCCTTTCTGCCAGGCCTGTAAATGTGCGGGATTGCTTTGCCACTGCACACGATCCGTCCAGGCAATAAATGGACGATGTTTACACAACGAGGGGTAATACGTCATCAGATGACGGTAGAACTCGCGCCAGATCAGCTCACTAAGCCAGACACTACCGGCCCCACCGTCCAGCGCCTGCGGCTGTTCCGCCAACAAGCGATGCAAACACTGGCGAGGCGATAACCCGCCCGTTGCCAAGCTGGCGGACAAACGGCTGGTGCCTTCCACTGCCGGAAAATCTCGTTGTTGCTCATACTCTCCAGCACCGTTCTCGCAAAACTGGCGTAATTGCGCAATCGCCGCTTTTTCTTCCACCGGGAAATGCGCAGTATCGAAAGACTGACGAGGATAATTCAGCGTAATGGATGGCGCGGGCTTTATCGATCCGCTACTACGAACTTTTGGTGCAGCGACGCACTCCGGCATCCCTTCCCGCAGCCGTTTCAGCCAGGCATTCTTAAAAGGCGTAAAGACTTTGTACATCTCGTGATTGCCGGTCATCACCGCCCCCGGCGGCAGGATCACGCTGTCATCAAATCCTTCACACACCACGTTACGCAGCGCTCTTTCAACGTCCACATCCCGCGCTCGCTCATTCACCTCATACTGATAGTTATAAAAAAGATGAGTAACGCTGTTTTCCGCGCACACCTGTTTAACTATTTCGACACTGGCGACAAAGTCATCCACTTCACGGAACAATAAAGGAATACCTTTTTCCGCCAGCGCGATTTGTAGCCCATTCAGTTGAGCATTGATAAGTTCAGCCTGACGCGGCGACATGTTATGCGTCTCCCACTGGCGTGGTGTAGCGATATACAGCGCCAGCACGCGTGCAGACGAATTGCGGCAGGCGGCAGCCAGTGCGAGATTATCGTGCAGACGTAAATCCTGGCGAAACCAGGCCAGATGGGTAGTCATAAAACTCCTGAATGGCGCAAGTTAATCACACGCGGCCAAAGTTCGAAATAACGCTGCCCTGAAAGCCAGGCGTCAGGATAAAGCGCCATATAGTGTTTGATACGCATCAGCGGCGCAAGAAGTGGTTGCTCGCCACGGCGATAACTGTCGATAAGCGCAGCCAGCTGCTGGCGTTCTGTGGAATCAATATGCGGGCGAAAATAACCCTGAACGTGCATCAAAACGTTGGTGTGATCGCGCGGGTTGGCGGGATGAGAAAGCAAAACAATTACGCGTTGGCGGTACTGGTTGTAAAAATCATCCAGATTTTGCCACTGATGAATATCAGCCACAAACGGGCCAAGTTTGCGGTACTCGGGCTGAGAATGGGCCAGAAAGACGAGTTTATAGCGGCTGTGATAATCGAGAAGCGCCCCGCGCGTTAAGCCATGTTCTTTCAGTCGATGTAACTCATGAAGGGCGAAGATACGGATTAGGGTGCTGTCATCAAATCGTTGTAGATTCATTACTGCTCCTGAACGGTATACAGGAGTAAGTGTAGACGTTGGTAAATGATGTTTGTGAAGTTAATCCGCTAGCAGGGCAAGATTACGAAAGCGCGCTCCCCGCAAGCAACTAATCAAGGTAGTTAATCATGGCTGAACACGATATTACGCCAGAAGTCACCATTTCCAAAACACAGCGCCGCTATAAAGTCGGCTATGTCAGAGCCCGCCACCAGGACCGCAAAACCGGTATAGCCCGGTATTATAGCCTGCACCTTAAGGGCGACTGGCTGAAAGAGGCCGGATTTGATACCGGACGGGGTGTCACGGTGAAGATTTCGGAGGGGGGCCTGACCATCATCGCTGACAGTGACGAGGTGCAGGAACTGCGGGAGGAACTTTATCAGGTTAAACAGGTAGTTAAGGGGATGCGGGATGGGATGTTTAGTGTGCTGAACGAAAGTTAAATATTAAAAAAGCTGGGAAGATTTAAAACCTTCCTAGCTTTTTATTCTGTCTTATTATAATGTATACTCATCATCTTCCGATGAATTTATAAATTGCTCCAAGTTTACATGAAGAGTACTTAACCTAGTTTTTAACTCATTAAGTGAAGCGATAATTTCATATTTTCCAACATAATCATATGATGGATCGTATTCATTATCTATGTCAGAAGCTAAAAATGATGATATTCGTAGTTTAAATTTAGCTTCATCTTTATTACATTCATTGGCATAAGGTGAATGCCCTATCATAGCATATTCCTCTAATCTAAAAGGATAAGATGGTTTTAATTCATCGATCAATGAAATTTCAATCCATGTTCTATATCCAGGCATTAATGGACTAATTTCTTTGAGCAAAACCTTTCCACTTAATAATGTATTGAGATTGTTCATTATTATGTCTCCCTCGGGAAAAATATATGTCTAACACTTCCACCATGTTGATGAACTTGTAAATGTGGTAAATCACCATCAGGATTTCCTGGTCCATGACCTGACACTCTATATGGAGGTTTTGTTACAGAAGGATCTTTTATATCATCCCAATGATATGAACCTGCTTTTGTTTTATTTCCAGTAAGATATTCCATTAAGTTCTTAGTGCTGGGGCCTGACTCACCTGTCATATTTTTATAATTATGACCTAAATATCTATCCATAAACAATTGTTCAGCGTCACTTCTAGACCTAACAGTAACTTTGGTTTCACTACTATCTAATAAACGATTCGCTTTTTGGTTACTAACAGCACATGGAGTTAATCCAAGTGGATCAGCATATTTTAGAGGATTAGGTGCATAACTGTAGAGATTTAAACCGCCTCTCAACCCTATCGGGTCAGTTACCATGAACCGCCCGACATCCGGATCATAGTACCTGTGCAGATTGTAGTGCAGCCCCGTTTCCCTGTCGAGGTACTGTCCCTGGTAGCGCAGGTTCTGCTCCACCCCGCCGTGGTCCTTCTCCTGTATCGTGTTACCCCAGACCTGATACCCCGTCTCCCACACGATTTTCCCGTCGCTGTCCGTCATCTCTTCCGGCGCGCCGTTCACATCCGTGTGAAAATACAGTATCCGGTTCGGGCCCTCTTTGCCCGCCTTATCCACCCGCGCCAGCGGTTCATAACTCCCCTGGTCCCTGTAGATGTACAGGCTGCCTGTTCCCTCCGGCCTGCTCTCCTGCGCCAGCCGCATTCCGTCCCATAAAAATTTTGTCCGGTTGTACGGCTTACCGTCAGGGCTGATGTGCTGTTTTTCCGTCCGCCTCCCCAGTGCATCGTACACATACCGGTATGTCCCCCGCGCTGTCGTCACTTCCACCATCCGGTGTTCCGCATCATAACGGTAACTCTGCGTTCCGCTCCGGCCCTCCTTTTCCACCGCACGGCCAAATTCGTCATAACGGTAGTGCACACCACGGTAAGACATCAGCCGGTTGAACGGCACCACGCTGTTTTCTGCCGTGGCCCTTTCCCCCGCGCGCCTCCCCAGCAGGTTTCCCGCCGCGTCGTACTGCCAGCTCGCCAGATACCCCTCATCCTCCGAACGACACGCCGTGATGCTCCCCGTGGGGTCGTAGAAGTAATCCGTTTCCCCCCGCCGGCTGTGCCGCGTCTTCAGCAGTTCATCCTCGCCACTGTAGCTGTACTGCCGGTCCGTGAACGTCTCCGGTACCACCCCGCGCATCCCGCTGTATGTCTCCCTGCGCTTCAGCCGCCCGCCGGGGTCGTAAAGCTGCCGCGTGCTCAGTCGCCCCTGGCTTCTGAGCACTTCACGGTGCAGGTGGTCGCGCGTGAACTCGCTGATGACCTCCCGGTCCAGATTTATCTGCTGGAGATGGCCGCTGCCGTAGTACAGATGGCGCTGCGTTCTGCCGTCCGGAAAGGTGGTGGCAGTCCGGTTGCCCAGTTCATCGTACTGGTGGGTCAGGATGCCCTGCGCCGTCTCCTCGCTCAGCATCCGCCCCAGTCTGTCGTAGCTGAAGCGGATAACTTCCGGCGCGTCAGTTTCGTGCCGCTGGCGACGGATTTCCAGTAGCTGGTCTGCCGCATCATGGACGTATTCCGTACGGCCATCGGCTGTCTCTTTTGCCGTGAGCCGGCCCGCCGCATCACGCGCCAGCCGGTGGCGGATTTCACCGCCCCGGTCCCCGGTGAACACCACTTCCGTGACCGCGTTCAGCGCGTTGTAGCGGTACGACTGGCGGCAGCCGTCCGGGTTTATCTGCTCCGCCAGACGGTCCAGCACATCATGGCGGAACCAGTAGCGTTCTCCGTTCTCGTTCGTGAGCGTGACCAGACGCCCGTAAGCGTCGTACCCGAATGCCGTCCTGCGCCCCATCGCGTCCGTCCGGCTGCGCACCCGGCCCTGCCCGTCCCGCTGCCAGCGCGTTATCCTCCCCATCGGGCTGGTGTACTTTACCAGCCTGCCCGCCGCGTCTGACTGGTAATTCACCGTGCGGCCGTCCGCCAGTATCACCTCCGTCAGATGACCGCTGTCGTCATACCCGTAGCGCGTGCTGTGGCTCTGCGCATCCGTCATTCTGATAAGCCTCGTGCGTTCGTCGTAGAACCACGCCGTCTGCGAGCCGGAACAGTCCGTGTGCCGCATGAGCTGCCCGTCTTCATTCCACTGGAGGTATTTATTCCCCCCGCGCGCATCTGTTATCTGCACCACCTGGCCGTGGTGGTCATACTGATACCGGGTGTTCTGCTGCAGCGGGTCGGTCACGGCAAGAAGGTTGCCGCGTTCATCGTACACACAGCGCCAGGTGTTTCCCGCCGCGTCCACCTCCGTTTCCGGCTGGTGCCACACCGGGTGCCACTGCGCCTGCTCCACCCGCCCCAGCGGGTCGTGCGTCTCCGTGATATGCCCCTGCAGGTCATACACATAGCGCCATTTGCCGCCCTGAGGGTCGGTCATCCCCAGCAACAGTCGTTCTTCGTCGCTCCAGCGGAATGTCGTCACCTGTCCGGCTTCGTCCTGGTACGCCGTCACCTGATTCTGCGCATCCCACTGGTGATAACGTGTGCGCCCCAGTCCGTCCGTCACGCACAGCCTGCGCTGCGCCAGGTCCCACGCCAGCCGGTACTGTTCACCGCTGTCCGTGTGGTGCCCCGTCACCCGCCATGCCGCGTCATCCGGACCTTCATACCAGCCCCACTGGTAATAATACCCTTCGCCGCCCGGCTGGCGGTGCAGCGTCATGCAGTGGTTTTCGTCGTAAGCAAACTCACGCAGCAGGTGCCCCGTGCTGTCGTACACGCCGTTCAGGTGGCCGGCCTCGTCATAGCTGTAACGACGCAGCAGTAAAGGTGCAGTCTCAGGGAAATGCTGATAAATCTGTGTCACCCGCCGGGGATGCGCCGCCAGTTCGTAATACAGACGGATGCACGGACGCTGCTGTTCGCCGCTGATTTCCACAATGCGGCCCCGGTCGTCGTAGTACAGATTCAGACAGTTGCTGTTACGGTCGCCCAGCATTTTCAGCCGCTGGCGCTGCGGGTGGTGCGGGTCAGCCTCAAACAGAAAACACTGCCCGTCATCGCTGCTGATAAGCCAGTGCCCCTGCTCACCACGCCTTACCGCCAGCCCTTCACCGGGGCTGTAAAACCCGCCCCCCGGCAGTACGGCTTCCATATCCAGGCGTCGCCCCATGCCCGACACAAAGGTCATGCAGTTTTCGTCTGCGCTACCCGGTGTGCACACGAGGCTGACTTCATACATTACACTCCAGCCCTGACCAAACATTCCTTCCGTACGTTCGTCACGACTGCTGTACACGCGCTGCCAGTCCAGCGGAAAGTGGCCCGGCAGACTGAAATCGAAGTCATCGTCATCGGCCAGGTATTTGGCCCCGGTGGCGGCATTGACCGGATGCGGAAGGGCACTGGTGGCCTTCTGCGTCAGCATGCTCATCCCGACACTGGCAGCAAAACAGGCGATTTTAGAAAGCATTTTGCCCGGGCGAAGAAACATCAGCGCCACGGTTGCCACCAGGGTTATCTGCGACCTGCCGCTTCTGATATCCCTGACCACCAGTAACGGACCGCCAATGCGCACATCCGGTGACACAAACGCCCCGTTCCCCGGCTCATTCACCACCCTGGCCTCGCAGGTACAGCGTGCCCCGCTGCGTGTCGCCGGCTGGCTGTTGATACGCACATCCCGCGCGCCTTCCGCGATATATTCCGCTGCGGGCGGCTCGTCATCGCCTTTGAACAGATTACTGATGCTGCCAATAACCGCATTCACTCCCTGAAAGGCGGTTTCCAGCATACCGCCCGGATTCAGCAGGTTAAGGGCCGTTCCCAGGGGGTCATCCAGAAAGGCGGCTTTTTTTTGTGCGAGAAACTGCGTCAGTGAGGAAGGATGTTTATGGCAGTCGATTTTATCGTCAGGGGTCGGGGTGGAGCCCGGGGCCGCACTGGCCACAGTGGGCTGCCATAGTTCCGACACAAAATGTGTCACGCCATCCACCATTTCAGAACGCCCTTCTTCCGTACTGAGCTGGTCGTGCAGAGCCCGGGACATCAGCACAGGCCCTGTCACCGGGTTAACCGCCAGGGCTATGGCCCCCGCCATTTCCAGATATTCCCCGGCCACATCCCGGAACGTTCTGGCATCCTCCTGACGCTGCGCTTCTTCCTGTTCTGCCTTCGCCTGCGCTTCCTGCGCCTCTATGTCCTGCCGCGATGCCGCAGTCGCCGCTGCCCGCGCGGCAGGTTTGCTGTTGATCCATGTGTCACCAGAGCCGGTGAGGATGTAACCTTCAATCTGAGGCGGGAAAAGCATATTTGCGAGGGCTGAACAGGCTTCGCTGACCTTTTCTGTCACGCCGGTGTACACCATCGCCACACCCGCCACAAAACCGGTCAGCACGACGGCCGTGCCCCCCATCGTGATCCCCACTGACGTCGCCAGTAACGAGGTTGTGCCGACAATGAGGGCATCAATAACGACATTTGCAGCCACCTCCAGCACCGCCCCCAGCACATCTGCCATAAACGACGTATGCAGCAGGGCATCCCCCTGTCTTGCCGCCCAGAATGCCTCTTCCATGTCCCGTTCCCTGTATGATTAATTCGTCCTGACTTCCTGCCGCATCCTGAAGCGCAGATTCTTTTTAATTTCAGCCCAGCGCGTCATATCTGCCGGGGTCAGCGGTGTGGTTCTGGCGTAGGTGAAGGCCATCATGACCCGCTCACCCGGCAATACAAATGCCACCTGACACTGGTACACCTGCTCGTTACCCCGGAGAAACTGGCTCTGTATTTCCAAACCGCCTCGTTGAGATAATATTCCGTCATAATGTAAATAGTCCGTTTTAATAAAGGAATTATTTATTGACAGGTTCTGTTTTTTTAATCATGAATGTAATACCCATCACCGCTTTACAGCACACTTTATCTTTCCAGCCATAATCACTAATAATATTAAGCAATTAGCAATATTTACAACGACCAGAGCGGATACATAGTTATGTATTTAACAATCCCAATATATTCACTATGCAAATAAAACCACTAGTAACAGACACGCTACCGCCTCCATATAAAAATGGACACCTTATAAAATTGTATCTTGCATAGAAAAAGCTGAAATATCGGATGCGTTTTAATTATCAACTATAAATCTATAAGCTTTTTATTAACAACAAAA